>MNVF01000071.1 GCA_001871535.1 Candidatus Micrarchaeota archaeon CG1_02_49_24 | reverse complement strand
AGATTTTCGCTATCAAGCGAAAACTGGATTTGCGAATGAGCCACCGAATGCAGCGTTGCTGCATGCGGCGCTATTGAGCCATCAGGCTCAATCTGTGTACCGCCTGCTTCACAGGCGGTTGAATGCTTCTGTTGAAGCATAGCCCTCCCCTGCGGGTCGGTGGCTCTTCGCAAAATCTGATCCCGAGGTATATTGACTTGTTTAATGAGCACCCTAGCACCCTAAATAGTTTCCAATATCTTCCTTGATTTCAAAACTTCCGGCTTGTAGGCGCTCTCAATCCTCACGATTTCCGCCATGCCCTCAAACTCCGGTTTCTGGTCATAGCCGAACGCTATCACATCCGGCTTTATGCGCCCGACAGTTTTTTTCTTGTTTTCTTCTCCAATAATTGCCAAATCCACATGCCTCACACTCTCCACGAGCTGCCTGCGCTCATCCTCATTATGGGCGAGTTTCTTCCTGCCGGACGTGTGCTTGTCTGATGCCACCACCACCACAAGCAAATCGCCCAATTCCTTTGCCATTTTGAGGGTGTATACATGGCCCAGGTGGATGATGTCAAACACGCCGCCTGTCGCAACCACCCTGATTTTTTTCCGCTCCCCAGGCTTCACGAAAAACCTGCCGTTTTTTTCAAAAAGAAGTTTTTTTTCATTTTCAGGGAGTGAAGAATGGGTCTTGGGCGAAATGCCATCTTCCTTTATTTCCAAAATAATCAGGCGCTTCAGGGTTTCTTTCATCTAATCCGTCCCCATTCCCAATTTCTTTTTCAAAATCTCAAGCACTACCCGGATGTCCCCCCTTCCCCTGCTCTCCTTCATCACTTTCCCAGCCAGGAAGTTTATCGCCTTTTCCTCCCCTTTCCTGTAATCCCCGGCAGCCTTTGTTTCCTGCCCAATCACCTTGTTGGCAATCTCCTCAAGGTAGCCTGTGTCAGATATTTTCTCCTGCCCAAGCATGGAGCTTTCAAATTTCCCATCCAGCATTGCAATCAAAATTTGCTCCATGGTCCTGTCTGTCAGTTTTCCGCTGAAATATTTCTCAAGAAGCAATTCCATAGTTTTCCTGTCTACCTTCGAACAACCAAATGCCAGGTTTCTGTAATTCAACTGCTTTTTCAGGTCGCCCCTGAGCCATTGCGCCAGCTTCACGCAGTCGAATTTCTTCGCTTTCGCATAACCCTCAAAGAAATCCGCAAGCGCCCTTTCGCCCGCAATCACTTCGGCATCATCTTCCTTTATTCCAAACTTCGCCACGAACCGCTTCACCTTCATGGCAGGAAGCTCCGGCATTCCCTTCCTGAGCTTTTCGACCTCCTGCCCATCCACATCATAGCCAAGCATGTCCGGGTCCGGCACATACCTGTAGTCTTCGGAGGTTTCTTTTTTGCGGAGGCTCATGGTTATGCCCTGCTTCTCGCTGTAATGCCTGGTTTCCATGGCCACAGTCTTTTGGTTCCTGAGCAGGTTGGACTGCCGTGTAATCTCATAGGTAAGGGCGCTAACGACCCCCTTGAATGAATTGATATTCTTGATTTCCACCCGGTTGCCCCCTGCCAGCGAGACATTGGCATCGATTTTCATGCTTCCCGGCTCCTCGCGCACCGAATCAATGTAGTCGTTTATCGCCTGCAGCTCCTGGAGGAAGAGCCTTGCCTCCTCGGGCGAGCGCATGTCCGGGTCGGTGACAATCTCCACCAGGGGCACGCCGCTCCTGTTCAGGTCGACTTCACCGTTCCTCAGCTCATACCTGCCCGGGTCCTCCTCCAGATGCAATTCACGGATTCTCACGTTGCGCAGCATGCCATCTGAGGCAATCGGGGTGGATGTGCGCTGGTAATTGGACGGAAGGTCAGGATAGAAGTAATGTTTTCTCATGAAATAGAATGATGGTTCGAACTTTGCACCTAGTGCAATTGCCAGCTTCTCAAGGTTTTCAAGGGCCCTGCCGTTTATGCTCATGGGCTTGCCGCCTGGCTGGGAGGTGCAGGTCGGGCAGAGGTTGGTGTTAGGCTCGATATCGCGGTATTTGGCGCTGCACTCGCAGAACAGCTTAGCGTCAGTGCGCAATTGGGCGTGAATCTCCAAGCCGATTATGACTCTGTCCATAAACATGTCCTCATGTCTTAAGGTCTTCGGGTTACACTTTTCAGTTTTCGGCTGCGCTTGCAAATTCCTGCAGGAATTTCAAAGGCTCCATGCTCTTGACAAAAGCGCTTGCCAGCAGCACGCCCCTGACTCCCAATTCCTTTGCTGCGGCAACATCTTTCGGGGTTGATATGCCGGCGCCGCATAATACCCTGCTCCTGCTTACCGCTGCTATCGCCTCAACGGTCTCGCTCACCACCTTTGGGTTGACAGAGGTAACGCTCCTGCCGGTGCCAATGAGCTCAGGCGGCTCAATCGCCACGAAATCAGGCTCCAGCTTCGAGAGCTCCACTCCCTCCCCCTTATCCCGGGCGCATACCATGGATTCCAGGCCCAGCGCCCTGAATCTTTTCACAAGAAATCCGATTCCCTCTTTTTGCAATCTGTTTTCCGAGTGGTTGATGAGACTGCCTTTAGCCCCTGCGAATTTCAGCATCTCAGGGGTTATTTTCCCAGTCTGGGCACCGGGGGCAACCGGGTCTGCGCCCTGGGCATAAACATCAGGATAGCTGGCCAGCGCATCCTTCAGGCAGATTGACGGAACACAGAGAATAAACCTAGTTTCCCTGTATTCTGCTGCAGCCTCCCTCGTGGCTGTGCACAATTCCTTCAGGCGGGCAGATGTTTCCTCATAGGCTTTCAGATTTAGTGCGATCATGAAGCCCTCTTTGGCTTCATGAGCTTTTTTCGAATGAACCTCTGGTTCTTCGCAAAATCCAATAATCATGGTATAACCTCACGTGCTTTCAATATGTAAATCAGTTTTACCGAAGGCTCACCCCGCCTTAAAAGGCTGGGTTTGGTCGCCATTCGGTGGAATCGAGCAGACAGGGTCTGCCCGAGCTTTCGCCAAAGGCGAATCAATCGCGCGTGCGACTCCGCTTCATCCATGGGCTGAAGCCCATCCGGATTGAGTCCGGTTGGACTCAATAGGATGCTATTGAGCCGCTATGCGGCTCAATCCGCATGGTTTTCGCGGCTCGTGCTCGATAATATAATGCGCTTGAATGTTTTTAATGTTGTTTAATGAATGCGCCGATAATCAAAATAGCAGGAAACACATAGAGCGGCAGGCATTTCTTCTCT
>MNVF01000111.1 GCA_001871535.1 Candidatus Micrarchaeota archaeon CG1_02_49_24 | reverse complement strand
AAGCGATTCTATTGGGTCCATGATGACCAGAAGTGTTACGAATGAGAGAAGGAAATCTGTAATGTCTATCATACAACCACCTGCAAGGAAACCAACGATTTCAATCGTTGGAGGAATTGCGGAGTTTCGCAATCCTTTTTAAACCTTGTGAATACAATATCAGATTTTCCGAATGAGCCTTCATACCCTGCACATTGTGCAGGGTCTCTCGCATCAGCGAGAGAGGCTCTTCGGAAAATCTGATTCGTTGGTAATTGACGGCATCACTTATTCAAATCATTTTAGCAGCTCATCTGCCTTGTAGGTGCGCTCGCAGTAGGTGCACCTTACGCCCCCGTTTGTCCTGAAGCGCGTCTCAATGGGCTCGTGGTTGGTGACACAGGCCGGGTTGGGGCATTTCACAATGCCTTCGACAATCTCCGGGAGCTTGACAGCCGCCTTGCTCTTTACGGTTTCGTTTTCCACCAGGTTGATGGTCGCATCAGGGGCAATGAGCGCAATCTTGTTGATTTCCTTTTCATTCACCAGCAGGTTTTCGATTTTGATTATGTCTTTTTTGCCGAGCTTCTTGCTGGGCACGTTGATTAAGAGCGCCAGCCTGCCGTCATGCTCTGAAAGGTCGAGCATCTTCATTACTGCGAGCCCCATCTTTGCAGGGATGTGGTCGATTACCGTGCCGTTGGCTATCTTCTCGACCACCAATTGCTCGCATGATTTAACCATAACCTACCCAACCTCATGAACACTTCGAGGGTGCGCGGTCGCAGGTTCTACCTGACGAAGCGCACCCCGAAGGAATACTTCCGCCTAAAGCCAACTATCTATGTCCAAGGGCTTTAGCCCTCGGAGTGTTCATCGCTTAGCACGGCATCTAAAACAGCCATCCGCACTGGGATGCCGTTGTGCGCCTGCTCGAAATATTTCGCCTGCTTCAGGCGGCTGACTGCATTTGAAATCTCATCAATCTTAGGAAGCGGATGGAGGATGGCAAGGTCGTCCTTTGTGTTTTCAAGCAATTTCTCATCGACGCGGAATTCCTTCTGCAATTTTTCAGCTTCGTAGGGGTCGGCGAACCTCTCCTTCTGTATCCTGCAGATGTAAAGGACGTCGCAGCCAGAGAAATCCATCTTGCCTGATTCCTCGATTTTTGCATCGAATTTTTCCTTTGATTCCTTTATGATGTCGCGGTTCATCTCAAGGCCCTTTGGGGCTATGAGCTTCGTTTCCGCGCCGAACATGGAAAGGCCATAGAGAAGGGAGCGCATCGCCCTGGCATATTTCAAATCCCCGAGCAGGCAGACCTTCAGGCCGCTGAGCCTGCCCTTAAGTTTTTGGATGGTATAGAGGTCGATGAGTGTTTGGGTGGGGTGCTGGTTGCCGCCGTCCCCTGCATTCACCACCGGCACCTTAGAGATATCTGCTGCCAGGCGTGCCGAGCCTTCGAGTGGATGGCGGATGATAAGGGCATCCGCATAGCCGCTCACCACGCTTATGGTGTCAACTAGGGATTCGCCTTTCTTCTGGGAGCTCATTTCACCGTAGAGCGCAATTGCGCGGGCGCCCAAGCGGTTTGCCGCTGACTGGAATGACATGTTGGTACGGGTAGAGGGCTCAAAGAAGAGGGTGGCGACAATCTTGCCGCTATGTTCATCAAGGCGCTTGTTTTCCATTCTTTTCGCAGACGAAAGGATGGACTCAATCCATTTCTTGTCGAAATCGCGGATAGATATTACGTCCATTTATTGCACACCCAGTTTGATTTGACAGCAAAGCATTTTATATATTGGGGAAAGCGGCGACTGGGTGGTTTATATTGATGAAAAAATAAAGTAAATCCTGGTTTCTTTTTTTAGGGGGAGGGAATTTGGTTTCCAGCTTAAACGCGCCATTGTTTTCTTGCTAGATTAGGAGCCATGCTGACACGGGCGCCAGCACGCTGATGAGCAGCCATTCTTCGGAAACCATGTTCTTTGTGATGGGCGTGGCCTAGCCCTGCTGATAGGTCGATTGGCTCAGAACCGCCACCAATACTTGCTCCTCCGCGCGGCTGCGTGCCGTGATCTGCGGATTTCGGTTCATCTCCCAGCACCTCCAGCGATGCTGCGACAAATTCCGCACAGCCCTCTGGGGACAGAGCACACAACTCCCCAAAACCGAATCTCAGCGCAAACAATGCACGGCTGGCAAAACCATTGAGTGCCGGGTTATCAGACGTTGCGGCAAACTCCAAAACTTCCAATGCAGCCTCCCGCATGTCTGGTCTGCAAAGAAAAGCTATGGCCAACTCTGGTGCTCTGTCATCATAAGTTATGTAAGTTATGGCCAACTCTGATGCACTGCCAACCCTATGAGCACGACCGCTGTAAACAACCGAAGTGACAATGGCTTTGGGTGTCAATTGGTTTCTTACAATAAGATCTGCCAACTCTAATTTTGTCTGTGCATCTATCAACCCAGCTTCCGGCTCTCTTGAAGCGCCGGGTGATTTCGCCGTGCCTGTCAGCATGGTTTGAATCAATTCTTCACCAAAGTAAGTAATATCCTCGAGATAACATGCTGCTTCATCAGCCACCTTCGAATCAGGATGATCCCGCAAATGGAAGAATATATGTGCTGCTGCATCAGGCGCCTGTAGCCCTAAGGTTGCTATTGACTGTAAATGTTCGAGATGCGCCTGCGAGTCCGTATCAGATGGATCTAACAAAGAGAATTGCCGGTATTCTTCGCAAATCGCCAAGCCGGCAGTTAATTCAGTCAACCTTCTTGAAACTTCTCCAAAATCGGTTGTTAATGACGCCACTTTATTGGATATTGCATTCGATAATGAATTACCTGATTCACTCATTCAAACCACCCACAAAATCAAATGCGCTTCGCGCAACATCCATATTCTTTTTTTATGAGACACATATTTAAACCTGCCAGATGACATGAAAGTTAAGAAGATGCAATGATTGATTAACAGATATTTTTTGTCAAACTTCATCCTGACCAAGCTCGTTTAGGTTGAATTGAATGCATTCCATGACCTTTTGGAGCGAGTTTTGCGCATGGTTGTGCCGTGGGGCAAAACCAACGCCAGCACCATTCGGAAACGCTACGGGTGCTGGTCGCTCAAACATGTTGAAGCGAGTTTTGCCACTTGGGTTTGCCGATGGGTAAAACCTAAGCCGAGACGACTACGCACATCCTGCGGGTCTCGGTCGCTTCGACATGTTTGCGAAAGGTCACAGTCTGTGACTTGAATTCGCCTGTTGGCGAATAGCTC
>MNVF01000035.1 GCA_001871535.1 Candidatus Micrarchaeota archaeon CG1_02_49_24 | reverse complement strand
GCCACTGCAACATCTCCGGAAGCGTTACTTCCCGTCGTCCCGACGGTAGCTCTTGTGAGTATCAGATTTTCCGAAGAGCCTCTCTCGCTGATGCGAGAGACCCTGCACAATGTGCAGGGTATGAAGGCTCATTCGGAAATCCAGTTTTCGCTTGATAGCGATTGAATCTTGCCAGTTGGAAGATAGCTCGTAAAGTCCTGCTGGACTTTCCGAAAATCTCAAGGGCTGTTGTCCTTGAATTCTCGTGAAGTTGGCGCTTGGCATTCATCCCCGCCCGAAGGGCGGGGTATTCTGCCAACTTCACGATAAGTGCAAAACGTGAAGACCAATCAGGAAGACAGCATTGCGGCAGCAATGCGGGAAGACGTGAAAACAGTGCCGCTGCTGCGGCACGGAAGACCGTGCGCTTTGCGCACACAAGACAGCGCCGTTAGGCGCGCAAGACTTGAAGACAGCATAGGAGGGTGGGAATATGGCGAAGATAATCAAACGTCTGAAAACCGGCACCACTACAGTGGGCCTGACCTGCAAGGATGGAATCGTGCTCGCGAGCGATAAGCGCGTGACCATGGGCTCTTTCATAGCCAGCAGGGAAGTTGACAAGATATATAAAATAGATGACACGCTGGGCATGACAGTTGCCGGCGGGGTCGGAGACGCCCAGGCCCTCGTCAGGATTCTCCAGGCGGAAGTCAACCTCTACAAGTACAGGATGGATAAGCCCATGAACGCAAAGGCAGCGGCCATGATACTTGCCAACCTGCTCCAGAACTACAAGTTCTTCCCGTTCTATGTGCAGCTCCTGATAGGAGGCACTTCAGAGCAAAATGAAATTTACAGCCTTGACGCATTCGGCGGAAGCACGCGCGAGAAGATGGCAGCCACGGGAAGCGGCAGCCCAATCGCTTATGGCCTGCTCGAAAGCGAATTTGACGAGGACTCAACGGTAGAGGATACTATACAGCTGGCCGCACGCGCAGTGAGTATTGCAATGAAAAGGGACAGCGCGACCGGCGAAGGGATTGAAATCGTGACATTGACGAAGAACGGATACAAGAGATATTCAAAGGATGAAGTGCAGAAAATTTTGATGAAGTAAATAAGCATGGGAGCGATCCTGATTCACCAGTGAAAACGTTCTATTTAGCATAGTACATCTGGCATTCGCAATTACAACAAGGTGTTTGATTTGGACCTGAAGGAAATCGAGAAAAACATAACCCTGATTGTTCCCTCCACGGTTGGTGTCACAGACATAACGCCCGAGGGAGTTGACATAGTAATTTCTGTGAAGAACATACGCGAGTTCTACAATTCTGACCAGCTCATAAAGCGCATCGCAAGCACCATAAGGAAGCGCGTGATTGTGAGGAGCGACCCGAGCCAGCTGGCCGACCCGGACATTACCACCAAGGCCATAACTGAAATAGTTCCGGTGGACGCAGGCGTGGATAAGGTACGGTTCAGGCCGGAGTTCTGCGAAGTATGGATTGAGGCGCTCAAGCCTGGTCTGGTCATCGGCAAGAACGGGGTGACCATGCGCGAAATCATGGTGCGCACCGGCTGGCAGCCGAAAATCCTCAGGACACCGACCATGGCGAGCAGCGTGCTTGCAGGCATAAGGAGCACCCTGATTAAGGAATCCCCTGAAAGGAAGAAATTCCTGTCAGGCATTGGAAAGAAAATTTGTTCCAACGGCGGAAGCGTTGAATGGGCACGGATAACCTGCCTTGGCGCGTTCCAAGAGGTTGGCAGGAGCTGCATGCTCCTGGAAACATCCAAATCCAAAGTGCTTATAGACTGCGGCATAAACGCTGCGACCACCGACCCGGCAAAGGCATACCCCTACCTGAGCTCGACAAACATGGCCCTGGACCAGATTGATGCGGTAATACTGACCCATGCGCACCTGGACCATTGCGGGTTTGTGCCATTCATCTATGCATACGGATATGACGGGCCGATTTATTGCACCCCGCCCACGCGCGACCTTTCAGTGCTTTTGCAGATGGATTACCTTGGAGTTACAAAGAAATCAGAGAATCCCCCGTATAAAATCAAGGACGTCCACAAGCAGCTGAGCAACTGCATCACCCTCAATTATGAGGAAGTGGCAGATATTTCTCCGGACATAAAACTGACATTCTACAATGCAGGCCACATACTCGGAAGTGCGGCGGTCCATCTCCACATTGACGAAGGGCTCCACAACCTGGTGATTACCGGCGACCTGAAATACGGCTACACGCGGCTATTCAACCAGGCGAACACAAACTTCCCAAGGGCTGAAACGCTTTTCATCGAAAGCACCTACGGCGGCAAGAACGATTTCGGCATCAACAGGCGCGATGCAGACGAGCGCCTGATAAGCATCATAAGGCACACTACGCTGGAGAAGAAGGGCAAGGTGCTCATACCAGTATTCTCGGTGGGCAGGGCACAGGAAATCATGCTCGTCCTCGAGGAATACTCAAAGAGGTTCCCTGACTGGAACATACCGGTCTACCTGGATGGCATGATTCTTGAGGCATCTGCCATACACACGGCCTATCCGGAATACCTGAGGCACAACATACAGAAGCGAATCCTCAGCAATGACAGCCCGTTTGAGAAAGAGATATTTGAGCCTGTGAAGAAACCCAGGAAAGAGGTAGTTGAAGGCGAGCCTGCAGTGATACTCGCGCCATCAGGCATGCTGGCCGGCGGACCGTCGGTTGACTACCTTCGCCAGATGGCAGAGGATGAAAGGAACACGCTCATATTCGTCGGCTACCAAAGCGTGCTCTCATTTGGCAGGAGAATTCAGAAAGGGCTTAAGGAAATCCCAACTGAGGATGAAAACGGCAAGCTCAAGACCATGCAGATAAACATGCGCGTTGAAACCGTAGAGGGATATTCGGGCCACTCGGACAGGATACAGCTTCTCAACTATATCAGGGCTATTTCGCCCACGCCGCACAAGGTGTTCACCATGCACGGGGATGAGAACAACTGCCTTGAACTGGCGAGGACAGTGAACAACTCATTGAGGATAGAAGCACGGGCGCCGATGGCGTTGGAAACTATCAGGCTGAGATAGGAAGAGAATTGGCACAGCCACACGCTTTTTTTATTGCTACTGGCCATCACCCACAAAATTAGCGATATCGCAACATTTATATATGTGTTATTGTATAATAATCAGATTTTCCGAAGAGCCTCTCTCGCTGATGCGAGAGACCCTGCACAATGTGCAGGGTATGAAGGCTCATTCGGAAAATTCTCGTGAAGTTGACGCTTGGCATTCATCCCCGCCCGAAGGGCGGGGTATTCTGCCAACTTCACG
>MNVF01000076.1 GCA_001871535.1 Candidatus Micrarchaeota archaeon CG1_02_49_24 | reverse complement strand
AGGTATGCGCTGACTGACAAATCAAATGATTTTGTAAGGATGCATCTGGGGCTGAGCCTCTTTCTTTAGGCCTTCTCTTTTTAGAAAAAGGCCTCTTTCTTGGATTTCGCCCGTTGGCATTTCTCCTGTTGGAGAAATTCTCGACGCCTGCTGGCATCGATCGCCCGATGGCGAAAAGCTCGGAAGCAAAGCTTCCGATTTCACAGAAAGAAAGACCCCTGGGAGAAAGCAAAGGTAAAGGAGAAAGATATAGAACCCCCGGGAAGAGAAAAACTACAAGAGAAAGTAATGTCTTGCTTTTATTTTCCAAGCAGATTCTGTATGGCGGCGCGCGCGCTTTCCCGTTGCTCGTTGGCAATTGAAGGGTTTTTCTCGATGCTGCGCTCAAAGAAATTAATAATCACTTTCATGGCACGTATCCTGTCTATATCCATTGCATATTTCAGGTTAAACTCAAACCGCATGAGAGTGCCGACATAGAGATAGGCAAGCGCAAGGGCAGCCACTGCCTCCGCATTGCGCGGCTGCATGCTCTTCACATATTCAAGCGCCTCAACCGCCTCGCTGAATTTCTGCACTGCAAGCATGTTATAGCCGACGAGTTGCCAGAGCTCTGCAGGCGTTTTGTCTATGTCAAGCCCCATCTTCAGGCAGTAGATGCTGTCGTCGAACTTGTCGTTGAGATAAAGCACCTTTGCCTTTTCATACCAGGTAATCGGGTCCTTGTTGCCAACTGTGATAAGGTCGTCGGCGCGCTCGGCAGCCTCGTTCATTTTTTTTTCGGAAAAATAGAGCTCAATCCTGGAAATCATTGATTCTTCGAGCGAAGTGGTCATGAAATCACAAATGTATCTGTTGAATCAAAATTTAATTGACTTGAATTTTTTGATTGCATCGTGAAGCGTCCTGGCTGTATCCTCCACTTCATGCTCTGCAAGCTTCAGCCGTGCGCTGGCCTTGCTATGCATCTTAGAAAGGGTAATTTTTATCTGCTTTATTGAATCGCGCTGTTGCGCGATAGCTCGTCGACTGCTGTCGTCGATGTGCTTGTGGTGTATCGCTGGCAATTTGGGCGGCTTGGGCGCCGGTTTCACATTGAGCTTAAATTTGATTTTAGCCATAGGCGTAGATTTGGGGGTTGCCGTAGTGCGCTTGATTGAATTGACCTGTTGGTCAATAGCTCTCGCGTCCTTAGGCCGCTTGATTGAATCGACCTGTTGGTCGATAGCTCTCGCGTCCTTAGGCCGCTTGATTGAATCGGCCTGTTGGTCAATAGCTCTCGCGTCCTTAGGCCGCTTGATTGTTTTTTTCTTCTGCTTCCGCATGAATATGAACTACTGATGCAACCTTTAAATTCTTTTATTGCATTATTCCATTCTATGCCAAGCATCCAATTGCCAACTGCTCCGATGGCGCGTCAGCCTGCGCAAAAGGGCAGGGAGAGCTTTGTGGAGAAAAAGATGAGCCTTGACTGGGTCACCTCTTGGGAGCTTGCGCCCTGCGGAGATATAGAGATTAAATTCCCGCCTGTTTCTTCCGAGACGCTGGCAAAATTCATAAAGAGTATTCTCTAGGCTTCTCGCTTTAGCCGTCACTGTTTTCCCTTAAATCAAAATAGCCGAACCCTCGGTCAAATCTCGGCACAATGCCCAACTCAAGCTGCCGCTCTGTGCTGTCCCTCAGCCTTTCAACCATTCCCCTAACTCTCTCTTCACCTCCTTCACCCAACCGTATGCGCGCAACTGACGGAACACTCTGGGCATGCTCTATCAGATTTTGCGAAGAGCCGTCCTTGAATGCGCTTTCAGCGCATAGTTCGAGCAAACTGTTGTTTGCTCGATCGCTGATGCTCGGAACCAAGCGCAAAGCGCAGGGTACACGGATTCGCTGCTTCGGGCAGCGAATGGTGTGCTATGTTCGCAAGGCGAACATCCGCATGTGGCTCATTCGGAAATCCAGTTTTCGCTTGATAGCGATTGAATCTTGCCAGTTGGAAGATAGCTCGTAAAGTCCTGCTGGACTTTCCGAAAATCTCAAGGGCTGTTGCCCTTGAATTCTCGTGAATTTGAATTCGCCTGTTGGCGAATAGCTCTCGCATCCCATGGATGCTCGATGGCGGCTTGGCATTGGATTTCGCTTCACGATAATTTTAGTTGATATTTTTCCAGAATGTAACAGGTAAACTGCATAAAAAACTTGAAGAAACTATAAAGCAGTTTAGGAAGGAGGATTAGCGTAACTGTTCTACTCAACAATAGGCACATGAGTGCATAAATTTTAGGCGTCAAGACCTTAGGACCAATTAAGACAGGAGGACCTTTTATGTACAATCGTTTTGACAGCTGGCGCCCCTCTCAAAAAGACATGGCAAATGACATCTACGGTGCGCTCCAGTCAAAATTGAGCATAATGTGCCATGCGCCCACGGGCATTGGCAAAACTGACGCGTCGCTGGGCCCTGCGCTCACGTTTGCCATTGAAAACAAGCTCTCGGTGCTTTTTCTCACCCCGAAAATTTCCCAGCATAGAATCGCCGTGGATGTGGTAAGGGGAATTGCCGCAAAATACCACCTTGATATCACAGGCAGTGACATTGTGGGCAAGCCGCACATGTGCTGCCACAAGGCAATCGCAATGAACAGCGGCGAGCTGTTCTACCGCAGCTGCGAAAAGGCAAGGAAATATGGGCAGTGCAAGTTCTACAATAACATAGCCGGCCATAAGCCGGAAGAGCAGGCGCGGGCGGCAATCAGCATCAGGAATTACATGATTGAGCACAGGGTGATTGAGGAGTTCCATGAAACCAAGGCAAGGAGCGAGTCCCAGGAGCTCTGCCCCTATGAGATGGCCTTCAAGGTCGGCGAGCAGAGCGAAATAATCATCTCGGATTACCTCTATTTCTTCCTGCCCGCCACGCGGGACATGTTCCTGTCGAAACTGTCAAAGCGGCTCAGCGACATGATAGTGATCGTTGACGAGGCGCACAACGTGCCTGCCAGGCTGAGGGAGCATTTGAGCGCAAGGATAACCCTCAGGACGGTTGAGAAGGCAATGGATGAAGCGAAAGCAATCGGCAAGGATGGCAGCCTGGCCGAGCTTGAGAAGCTTTATCTGCGCTACAGACTGTTTGCCGGGGAGAATACGCAAAATGTTGGTGAGAAGCTGGTTGCCAAGGATGAATTTCTTTCGCTGTTTGACGACTATGATGGCGTGGTTAAGCTTTGCGCAGGAATAGCAGACGAGTTCATGGAAAAAACCAACAAGCGGAGCGCCTGCCTGAAGCTGGCCGGTTTCCTTGAGCAGTGGAAGGGAAGCGATGAGGGCTATGTAAGGATTTTGAGGAGGGATAACTTTGCCCTTGCCAAGAAATCGCTGGACGCAAGCCCTGCCTCGAAAATCATCAACCATGCATATGCCGGCATATTGATGAGCGGCACCCTGAAGCCGCTGGATGTTTATGCGAACCTGATAGGAGTAGAACACGCAATGCTACGGGAATATTCCTGCCCGTTCCCAAGGGAAAATGCGCTCTATGCCGTGGTGCCGGACATAACCACCAGATATGCCATGAGAAATGAGAAAGAGTATGGCAGGATTGCGGCAACCATCAGGCAGCTGGCGGCCATTGCATCGCCTGCTGGCTTTTCGCCAACTGGCGAAAATCTCGACGGCTGCTGCCATCGATCGCCCAAGATGGCGGTTTTTTTTCCATCGTATGTTGTGCTGAAGGAGGTCTGCAAGCAGCTTGACTTTGGGCCGAATTTGAAATGCTATTTCCAGGGCGAATACATGAGGCCGAGGGAAATCAGGGCATTACTCAACGGGTTCAGGAAAAACGGCGATGTGCTCCTTGGGGTGCAGGGCGGCTCGCTGAGCGAGGGCATTGATTACACCAACAACGAGCTGAAATTCATCATGGTGGTTGGCATGCCCTTTGATGACATGAACCTTGAGACCAAGAGCCAGATTGAATATTTTGACAGGAAATTCGGCAATGGCTGGGAATATGCCTATGTGGTGCCGGCCATGACCAAATGCCTCCAGGCGGCTGGCAGGGGGATACGAAGTGAAACTGATAAATGCGCCATTGCGTTTGTGGATGAGAGGTTTGGCTGGCCGAGATACAGGAAATACCTGCCGCTGGAGAGGAAAATAGTATTTGCAAACTGGAAAGCCAATCTCAAAGCTTTCTGCCAGGAAAATTTTGCTGTTGCGGAGCGCCTCTACTAAGCTCAAAGACGCGCTGGGCAACTTTCTCGCATATGCCCTCGTATTCATCCATGCAATAGCGCTTCGAAACCCTGAGGTATTCATAGATGGCGATTTTCATGCCGTGCCTGTCGATTACGTTCCGCGCAAGCAGCACTGCCAGCACATAGGCAAGGTTGCCCAGGTGGTCGGTTGAGCGCCTGAATTTGTCAAAGCTGGTGAAGATGACCCGGGTGGTGCTCTCGCCCACCAGAGTAGCAATGTCCTCCGGGGCGAATTTGGCAAGCTCATAGCCTTTTTCATGGAGCTTTGCCAGCTCCCTAAGCGCATTGGAGGCAAGGATTGTCCTGTTGAACCTGGAAAGAGTGTCAATGGCTACATTGTGCTCGCCGCTGCCGAACCTGATGGCTGGCACATTGGGCTTGGCTATCACCTTGTCGCCATCAGGAATTACCGAGAACAATTCACCATAGCCGCAGCTGCTCAGGAAAGGCCGCAGCGAGGCGCAAAACTGCTTGGGGTAGATGAAATAGTTGGGGTTGTGGGTCTGAATGTGCTCAGGCGCCTTTTTCTGGGTGGTAAATGGGGTGTTTGGCAAGCGGTTTGGAGGGGTGCCTGGGGCGTTGCCCCTGTTGTTTCCTGCCTTAGTACCAAAACTGGGGTTGTTTTTGTCTTTGGACACTCCTACACCCTAAAAGACCCCGAAGGATCAAAGTTCTCAAGTATTCCCTGACCTCTTGGAACGACCTGCGCCCTCATGGTTATGCCCGTTGGCGCAGGCGTCGGTGCAGCAGACAGGTGTCGGTTCATGCTGCACTCGTTCCGAGAGGTCACCACGCATCTATTGATGCGCTGTATTCACGTTCCGAAACG
>MNVF01000082.1 GCA_001871535.1 Candidatus Micrarchaeota archaeon CG1_02_49_24 | reverse complement strand
CTCATGGGCGGTTTTCTTTTTCAGACTGCGCCTGTAGAAATCAGGGACAACCTTGAGGGCTCTGGAAAGAGTCTCCATGACTTTTGCTTCGTCCTTTCTGCCGCAGTAATGGTCAGGCAGCCCCTCATAAGCAAGGCCAAAGTGCTTTTCGGCAACTTCAACAAGTGGATTTTATGAGAAAACACATATATATAGCATTTTTGGGATTTGATAGCAATAGGATCTACCAGCCATACAAGATGTGCAAGTGTGACAAGGCATACATAATAAAAAGAGAGGAAAGGGATAAGCCAACAGCCGAATGGAATTTATCGAAAATTATGGATGCGCTTTCAGGGGAAGAAATAATTCCCATGATTGTTGAACACGATATATTCTCACGGATAAACTGTGTGAAACGAATATTTGAAAAAGAGAAGGAAAACAGGATTTTCGTCAATTTGTCAACAGGGAGCAAATTGGATTGTATCGCAGGCATGCTTGCGGTGATGCTTTTTCATAAAATACCTAAGGAGGTTATACCTTTCTACGCCGAACCGGAAAAATCAGGAAGAAAAACTTCAAAATCCATTAAATTTAGTGAAACCATCGGTGTTAGGAACATAAAAGAACTCCCCATCATGGATATAGATTACCCGGATGCGCCAATGTTAGAGGCGCTCAAGATAATAAATGGGAATAGAGGGGAGATAAAAAAGAAGCAATTAGTTCTTGAGTTATGCCAACGTAAACAAGTTGCAGGATATGAACTGGATATTGGGGCAAAGCGGGATAAAAGAAAAAAACGAATCGCCATGTCCGGGGCTATGCACGCGGCAGAGAACAGGATAATAAGACCGCTCAAAATCAAATGGAAGGCAATAACCGAAGAGGACAAACCAAAGAATAGAAGAATCAGTTTAACAGCTAACGGGGAAAAATTAGTAAAGATATTCTTTGGTAATTAGGTTGTGGACATAATGGGGGATATATCACTATTTATGAATAATATCACTAAATAGTGATACTGACATACCAAGTGTGATAACCCATGCCAAACTTGCGCGAACTTCTTAAGGACATACTACCTGACGGGGCAAAGAAAAAGCTCGTCGCATCCTATGATATCATAGGCCATATTGCGATAATAAAAATCCCTGACGAGCTGATTCTGCATCAAAAAGCGATTGCCGAAGCCCTGATGAGCCAGCACAAGCGCGTGAAGACAGTCGTAAGGAAATTACCTGTGCAGGGAACGTTCAGGACGCGACAGGCAGAGTTGGTGGCAGGCGAGCCAAACCTTGAAACCACATACAGGGAGAACGGATACAATATCAAGCTTGACATAGAAAAGGTCTTTTTTTCGCCGAGGATGGGCACCGAAAGGATGCGGGTTGCATCGCAGATAAAAAACAATGAAAACGTTTTGGTCATGTTTGCAGGGACCGGAGTTTATGCGATTGCAATTGCAAAGGAGGCGAAGAAGAAGGGCTTCCGCTCAAACATAGTCGGGATAGAATTGAATCCTGATGCGGTAAAATATTTTGAGGAGAATATAAAATTGAACAAAATTGACAAATTAAAAGAAAATGGGATTGAAGTTGCTGCAATTGAAGGCGATGTCAAGGAAGTTGCCAAGGATTACGCGGGTTTTGCCGACAGGATTGCCATGCCCCTGCCCATGAGCGCCGATGATTTCCTTGGCTGCGCATTTGCTTGCGCAAGGGACGGGTGCGTCGTGCACTATTACAAATTCGCAAAAAAGGAGGAGCTGGAAGCGTTTAAGGCATTGCTTGCCAAAACGGCAGCCGAACACGATGCCAAAACAGAGATGCTTTTTGAAAAAAACATCAAGAGCTATGCCAGAGACGTGAATGAGTATGCCATAGACTTCAGAATAAGCAAAAAACAGAGATTGTGAAGAGATAGAGATGGTACACCATTAGGCTCCACCTCCTATCCCTCACCCATAAAAGACCCTGAAGAGAACTTCGGTCTGTATCGGAGTGTTCTCCGAAGACCTCGTTCTCATTCTGGTTCTTTTGAACTCCAACTAGTTCAAAATCAGATTCAAGAGATAGAGTGGAATTATAAGGGGTTGGTGAAACAGTACACCTTTCGGCTCTGTTCCACCTCCCTCACCCATTTGCATTTGCAATAGTTGGTTACGGCCCTGGCTTTTAAAAATATTGTTTCACCCGCGCGTTTTTTTGCAAATTTTTCACACACATAAGCGAACATCACGGTTAAAAGAGCCTCTTCTTTCGCAGAAAGAAGACCCTCGGGAGAAGAAAGGCTAGAGACAATCTGATTTAAAAACTATTTTTGAGTTATCCCACCATGGTAAAACTACGCGCACGATTCACCAGGGAGCTTGACAAATCAGTGGCATCTTTTATGTCAGCAGAGAACCTGGAGGCTGATGCCTATCTTGTGCCTTATGACATACTTGTAAACAAAGCGCACACACTCATGCTCGCAAAGCAGAAAATCATATCCGCTGCCGAGGCCATGGCCATCTTATCAGCGCTGAAAAACCTAGAGAGCGCCCAGGGAAAAGGCAAATTCCTGCTTGAGGAGAGATACGAGGATGTGCACATGAATGTTGAGGCATTCGTCACGCAGGAAACTGCAGCTGGCAAGAAAATGCATACCGCCCGCTCGCGCAATGACCAGGTGAATGCGGACATGAGACTGTATATGCGTGAACGCATAATCAAGATAATCGGATGCATCTGCAAAACCTGTGAGGCAATAATCATATCTGACAAAGACAACAAAATCTTCCCTGCATATACGCACACAAGGATTGCCCAGCCAATCACCTTTGGCTATTGGAAGGAAGCCCTGGTGGTTTCGCTCTTGCGCGACGTTGAGCGCCTCCAGCAGCTCTACGAGCGCGTGAACCTAAGCCCGCTTGGGGCGTGTGCCTGCACAGGCACGTCCTGGGATATTGACAGGGATTATACGGCCCGCCTGCTCGGCTTTGCAAAGCCAGTGGAAAATGAATTCGACGCCATAAACAGCAGGGGCGAGCCGGAAGCAGAGTTGTTATTTATCGAATCCCTAGTGGCTGTGAAAATCTCCCGAATAGCAGAGGAGGTAATCTTTCTCTCAGAAAAGGGGATTATGGAGCTGGATGACTCAGTCTGCACAACCTCGAGCATCATGCCCCAGAAAAAGAACCCGGATGTGTTTGAATTGCTGCGCGGCTCGCCTGCAGCAGGGGAGCTGGTGAATGCGCTCATGATAATGAAGGGGCTGATGAGCTCACACAATGCAGACACCCAGAACATCAAAATCATAACCATCAAGAAAACCGAGGCGTTCCTGCAGATGCTTGGGGTTGCGGCAGTTGCCTTTTCGAAAATCAAGGTGAATGAAAAGGTTGCCGGCGAGGAGCTGGAGAAGGGGTTTGCCAATGCCACGGAGCTGGCAGACATGCTTGCCCAGTCAGGCATGGCATTCCGCGAGGCCCATGGCAAGGTAGGCGCACTCGTGAAACATGCTGCATCTAAGGGCAAGCACCTGGGCATGCTCACCAAGGAAGAGCTGGAGGCGGCCCTGGGCACACGAATTGAGTCATCGACACAAAGTGTCGAGCTATCGACCAACAGGTCGATTCAAACGGCTCAATGGTGTCGCATGCAGCAAATGCTGCATTCGATGAAGCTTGAGAATGAGGAGATGAAGCCGCTCAAAAAGTTCAACAAGGTGCGCCACATGCGCCAAACTGATAAGTCAATGCTCGAACCTGCGAAAAAATGGGCGGATGAAAAGAATGCACACCTGAATCAGGCTGCCAAATTGATTGATAGTGAAGCAAAGAAACTAAACTGATAACAGTAAACCGTAAACCCAAAACTGGCGACACGTATGTTAGGGGGACTCTTAAGGAAAAATGGGCTAGAAATCGGGCTGGACAACTACGCGCCTGCAGCGCTATCCTACATCTCGCATGCCCACAGCGACCATGTGAACGGCTCAAAACAAATTTATTCCTCGCCGGAAACGTTTGATTTGCTCCAGGCAATGGGCAAACCAGTTGAGCACATGGGAAACGGGAATGAACACAATTTTTCCCTCCATAATGCAGGTCATATCCTCGGCTCGACACAGCTTGCGGTTGAAACCGATGGTGCTAAATGCGTCTACACAGGGGATTTCAAGCTGGTTGACGGCCTTACAACAAAGGGCGCCGGGATAGTTGAATGCGACACGCTGATGATTGAAAGCACCTATGGCCTTCCGGAATATGTGTTCCCTGACAGGGAGATGGTGCTGGGTGAGATGGGAAAATTTGCCAAATCCCACGCAGATGACATCATCATTTTTGGTTCATATGAAGTGGGAAAAGCACAGGAGCTCATAAAATTCCTGAACAGCCACTGCTCAGTGGTGCCTGTGGTGAACAGGAAAATTTCAAAATTCTGCAAGACCTATGAGAAACACGGAGTGAAGCTTGAATATGCGGAAGCAGGCACAAGTGAAGCCGAGGAGCTCATGAAGGGCGGGTTTTCGGCTGTTTTGCCAAGGAAGCTCATCAATGCCGAGTTCAAGGCCATGATGGAGCATGCCCACCACAGGAAATGTTATACAGCCATAGCAACGGGCTGGGCGCTCAAATACAGCTATGGGATGGATAGGATGTTCGCCCTCTCGGACCATGCTGATTTCAGGCAGATTTGCGAATATGTCGAGGGGTCAAATGCAAAGAAAGTGATATGCATGCACGGCTATGAGGAGGAGCTTGCCACCAACCTGCGTGAGAGGGGCATTGATGCCCATCCATTTAAGTGAACCTGAAGAATAATGGTCTTGGGTCTTCAGTCTCGGGTCTTGGATATCTAGACTCTCACCCCTGGACTCTAGACCTTTAGGGTTTCTGGACTCCAGACTGTTCTGGTTGAATGCACCTGATGGTGCATGCGAATTGCGCTGTTGCGCAATAGCACGCCATTGAGCCCATTGGGCTCAATACGTGTAGCTCTCGCCTGCTGGCTTTTCGCCTGTTGGCATTTCAGATGCTCCTGTTGGAGCATATCTCGACGCCTGCTGGCATCGATCTCCTGTTGGCAAAAATCTCGGCGACTGTTGTCGCCGATTGAATCGTGCTGTTGCACGATAGCTCGACGGCAAAGCCATCGATCGCCTGATGGCTTTTCAGATGCTCCTGTTGGAGCATATCTCGACAACTGCGGTCGTCGATCGCCTGTTGGCAAAAATCTCGGCGACTGTTGTCGCCGATTCCCTTTGGTAAACCTTCCAACTAAGTGAACCTGTAGAGAGCTTAGCTGCTCACGCATGCACGCTCTCATACTGGTTGAATCGCGCTGTTGCGCGATAGCTCGTGAACTGTTGTTCACGATTCCCTTAAACCCTCCAACTGTAAATCCGCAACTTCTTAACCCTTAAGCAGTGATTTCAGCAGGGCATAATTCACGTCGGACATAATCGCCTCAAATTCGTATTTGCTCCCGAACACATCATAGGTCTCGAACCGCACGTTGTAGCGGGACATTGGCAATTCGCCTGTTTTCTCAATGACCTTGACATAGTCAAGGGGGCAGCGGATGACATTGCCATCAAGCCTGAAAACGACTTCCTTTTTTAAGAGGGTGATGCTCCCGGTTTCATTGAATGCGTCCTTGTAGAGTTTTATCTGCTTTGGTGGTTCCCCTGCCATAAAAATTGCCTCAACTTAAGTTGCTATTCCAGTGCTATTTCAGCCACTTTTACTTTTTATCTTCCCGAAGATTCTCTTTTTTGTAAAAAGAGAAGACTCATTCTGATTACTATTTACTATTTTAAACCTGCGTCTTTTATATATTAAGGTATGGCGAGAGTTGGATTCATGAGGGCACAGGCATCTATGGAATACCTTATGACCTACTCCTGGGCATTTATAGCGCTTTTTGTGGTGATCGCCCTGCTTGTGTCGACAAGTGCCATGGGCGCCTTCAGGCCCCAGGAAACCTGCGTATTTACTCCTGATTTTCCCTGCTACTCCTATGTTTCATACATACAGAGCGCAGCACCCCACAATGCAGTGGTGACGGTCAACCTGACCAATGGATTTGGCTATGACATAAATATAGGCCCCGATATAACCCTCACGAGGGCTGACGGGCAGCCCATAGGCACGCCCACAGTCGAACCAATCCTTCCGAAGATTGTCAGCGCAAATTCCAGGCAGGGAATCCGGATAGTTTATGAAGATGCGAACCTGCGCGCCGGGGACACCAACGAAGTGCTCATTACCATAAACTATGCAAACTGCGCGCCACAGGTGCTCAACGGTATAGACTGTGCTGTAATAACCAGCTACCCCCATAAGATAACAGGAAAGGTGGTGGCGATTGTTGTTGGCTAGCTGAACGCTAATTAGATTATATATAATCTGCTAACTTAACCTGTTTCACCTTATCGTCGTCGAACAGGCTTTTCACATCACTTTCTATCAATTCCACGCGCTGTTTCACATAGGCAGGCAGGTTGTATTCAATCGCAAGCTTCTTTGTCAGCTCGATGTATTTCTCGATGCCGCCCTTGTTGATTGTGAGAAGCAGCTTGCCGCCGCAGGTGAGGCATTTACCCACCAGTGGTATGCGCCTGAACCGCCTGCCACAGTCAACGCACCTGAATATCTGGCGTGAGTAGGAACGCAGGTTGCCGTAGATGTCAGGCAGGAAATGGGAATTGATTATCCTCTGGGCAACATCACGGCTATCGACTGCGCGCAATTTGTTCTGGATGGCAAACTGGGCATCCACCTTATCGGCCATGGATTCGAATTTCACATAGGCAGTGGACAGCACGCCCTGCTCGAAATTGCCCGTGTCATGGGTGAACCATGTGCCGTCGTACTGCTCTGGTTTGCCCAGGAGGTCCTTGATGATGGGAATCTTCACATCAGATGGGCTTGCATAGGAATCAGCTTTGGAATAGAATTCGTAGCCGTAGGAAGTGCAGGTCTCAATGCAGTGCGCCTCATCATCTATCTCTTTGGGATTGATGACTGTGATAAGGATAAGCGGTGCGTCCATGGTGCCTCCACGGGATTCTGGCAGGAAGCACTTTGAAAAGTTAATGAGCGCATCGAGCAGCAGCATCACAGCGTCCTCGTCGCCATCGCAGTTCCGGCGCTTTGCAGCATGATAATAGGGATGTCCCAGAGTCGCCCTTATTTTAGTGAAGCCGATTATCCTGCATAAAATGCCTGCGCTCGTATGGGGCGAAAGGCCAACTGCCAGCTGGCCTATGACATCTGCCTTGCTTTTCAGGTTGTAATAGGGCCTGGTTTTGTACACTTTGATTAGAAGCTCATCAATAAACCCTGCCACCTTGAAAAAATAATCACCGCAATTTTCGGAAACTATTATGTCCTGGGGTCTGAGCCTGCATATCTGATCGTCGCTCCTGAGCTCTTTCCCATAGACATCTGCCAGATAGCCAAGCTCCCTGAGCCTGGTGACAAGGGTGTGTATTTCTTTGGGCTTGAAGTGAACCACAGGAATATCCGTAGCATCAAACCTGCAGGTGCCGTCACGGTAGATGGAAAGGTCGTATTTCGCCCGCAGCAGCCCTTTTTCCAGTATCTCGGGCATGCGGTCTTTGCTTATGAGCCCCTTGACGCCCTTCACATCAACCTTGAAACCTACCGTATCAATGGCTTCCTTCATCAGGGGCTTTAGGTCATAGGAGCGCAAATCATAGCTCCTGGCCTGGCCTCCGCAGCTGCACTTGGCCCTGCTGGTTTCTTTCTTGCATTTGATGCAGGCTGCAACCAGGTCTGTCAGCCCACCGCATTGGCACTTGGAATATGGAATGAGGCACTTGCATTCCCTGCACCTTCTGCGGGCGAGTTCCACCTGGACTGTGCTGTCCTTGGACGATTCGTAGACTTTGAGGATGTTCCTGCTTTTCTCTATGTGGCCCAGGGGAAAGAGTGATTGCACGAGGGGCTTCATCTCTCTGCGCTTGGCCTTTTCCGGACGGCCCATGCGCGCACCTATATAATGGGGCGCCTTGGCACGGATGTGCACGCCAGCGCATTTATTCACCAGCTCGAGCGCGCCCATTGAATCATCATAACAAGTTAGGAAATATTCAACCGAAATCTGCTTGTTGAATTGTTCGCACATCTCTTCTGGCTTCCCGCATGCCTGAGCCAGAAAAGCCTGCCTGAGCATCCCCAGGCTCAGCAAAAGGGCAAGCCCATCATCCCCCCGAATCTCCACCACACCAGCAGCTACTTTGTGCTCTACACATATTTCCTCCAACTGGTGTTTGCCCTGGCCAAACGGTATGCAAAATGCAAAACTCCCGCCTCCAACCAGGCCTATGCTGCCCATGCCACCTAGGCCACCTACGCCTCCAAACAAACCCTTATCTTTAGCCTGGCGTTCGCCACCATCTTGCACGGGCTGGAATTTGCCGGTTGCCAGATAATTTGCCAAGCCAAACACCTGTTTTGCATCAATATCATGCCAGAAATAGGTGTAATCCGGGTGGAGGGAAGTCGCTGTCTTTTTTGCAAGGGCAAATGCTTCCAATGCCCCAATTTGTCTGGACTTAATGCCCTTCAGCTCCTCTGGCGCCTTTGCCTCGAGTTCGCTCGACCAGTAATCATGGCACTGGCAGCAGGGCAGGAGGGGATGGTTGGACTTATTGAAATCAGCATAGCTCACCAAAAGCTCGCCCAGCTGCAATACCTCGACAACCTCTGGCCTGAGCTTCTTGGCAAGCTCATAATCATTCACCTTGGCCACGGCACCGTTTTCGAGCTTCACAATTGGGCCGTCAATTGCATCGCAGGTGGTTATGACACAGCCTTTGCCAGGCCTGTCCACGCGGACCTGGGTACCTATGGCTATAAAATCGTCAAGCATGACCATGGTAGCCGGATGGATTGCCTTGGACATGAGCCCGCTCATCCTGCCCATACCATAGCGCAGCCTGAACCCGCCGGCCCTGGTCGGGTAGGAGATGGCAATCCTGCCTGCCACCACATCGTCCATGAACGCCAGGTCCTTCTTTATCTCAGCTTTGTCTCCTTTTGCCCTGATTTTTATGATGGCCTCCAGCCAGCTCCAGTCAAGCCCGACCGAGCGCGTTATCTTCAGCACCTTGGTGGCCTTTTGGGCAACACCTTCGCAGAGCACAAGGCCTATGCCGCCCCTTACGCGGTTGGTCTCGAACCTGGCCATGTCCCGGTTCACTGCAACCTCGAATGTCTCGGTGGGGCTGCCGTCCACGCAAATCGGGCAGTGGTTGACCAGCCAGCGCAGGTCGTCATCGCTGGGCTTGTATTGGAGGCGGGCGCCCCGCGTGTGATACATGCTGATTTCTTCAACATACCGCTCCACTTCCTGTGCGGTCGGCCTGAAATCGCCGATGCCAAAATGCTTCCTGGCAATGTCGCAGAGAACCACGCTCAGGGCTGCCACAGTGCCTCCTGCCGAGCGGATGGGACCGGCATAATAAATAGACAAATAATTGGTGCCGTCCGGGTTTTGCTTGACCACGATCCGGTCTATGCCCTCGGTTGGCGCCACCAGCACACCTTCGGTAAGTATGCCCACACCTGTCCTGACTGCCTGGTCAATGCGCTTCTCCTGGTTCCCGATGCCGAACCCGCCCTCAAGAATATTTTTCACAACCTTGTAGGCGAGCATCTCCCTGCTCTTTTCGGCTTTCTCAAGCTCGCGGATGAGCTCGCCTACGCCCTTTGGGCCGACAATGCCCTCCACGCGCGAGGCAAGGTCGCTTGTCAGGAAAATCTCCACGAAGTTCTCCGGGTCCCGGTTCATGCTGCGGGCTGCGCGCGCTATCTCGTAGCACCCATTCAACTCATCCACAAGCCCTTTGAAATATTGCTTCATATCCGGGCTTGCAGCTATGCTTTCGATATCCATGTAAATGCCCTCAGGTCTCAAACGGTCTTAATGCCCTAAGGTCTAAATGTTTAGGGTTCAAAGTCCAAAACCGTCCTTAGACCTTAAACTTTAAACCTTGGACTTAAGGTCTTACTGGTCCTACTGGTCTTGATGTCCTAATATCCTCCTGTCATAAGGTCCCGAAACTCGAAACTGCATTTTCACTTGTGAAAATGCACATGCTGGACTTTGCCTGTCTTGCATTCGAAAACAGGCACCAGGCAGGGCGACGGCACGTGGCCCATCCTAAGCTGGAACTCGGTCTGCTCCTGGAAGGTGCCGGAATTCAGCAGCACCACACCCCTATAGATTGAATAGGCGTTCTTGTGCAGGTGGCCCATATGCACGATGTCTGGCTCGTTATCTATCACCAGATGGTCCTCATCCCCGGGTGCGATAAGGTTTTCGCCATAGATTGGCGAGAGGTGCCTGCGCTTCAGCAATTCAATCATTGTCTTATCCGGATGGACATAATCGCAATGCTCCAGGCTGGCAATTATGGAATCCATGGATGTCCCGTGATAGACTAGGTGTTTCAGACCCTCGATTTCCACCCAGCCAGGATTGGTGAGCCGGTGCATCCTGCGCGTGAAAAATTCTTCGGGCAGCATGGGCTGGGGCTCGGCGCGTCTCACCGCATCGTGGTTGCCAGGAGCCACGAAAATTTCGATGCGGTCTGGTATCTCGCACATCAGCTCGTCAAAAAATGAATATTGCTTGAACACATCGGTGATTACAAGCTCGGTTTCCTGCTTGGGATAGATGCCAACGCCGTCCACCACATCGCCAGCGATTATTATGTAGCGTATTTTTTCCGCAAGCTCTTTGCCCTCGCCGCGGCAGTTAAGCCAGGCCAGCATGCTGCGGAACTCGCGCTCCATGAAGAAACGGCTGCCCACATGCAAATCAGAAAGATACATTATTGCAGCATCCTCTTCAGAGGTTTTAACCTCCTGCTTTATGGGCAGGTCCGGGTAAACCAGTTCGCTTGCCATGAGGAAGCCGTTGGACATGCGGCCGTCAATGGCCAGAACCTCGTCATGGAGCACATGCTTGGATTTCTCAAATGCCTTGCTGTCCTTGGAAACCACCACCAGCAGTTCGCCTGATTCGTCCTCAAGGGTGATTAACATGTTGCCATTGCGCGTGGCCTTGCACTCAGTCACCATGCCTATGACGCGAAGCTTGCCCCCTAAATTCTTGGCTTTGTCAAATGAATCCAGAACCGGAAAATCTGAGATGCGCTGGCGCAGCAGGCGCTTGAGTTTCTTGTACCTGTTCCTGAAATAAGAGAGGAAGCTGTCAACCTTTCCCTTCTTGGTGCTTGAGGGCTCCCAGTTGGTTATCCTGAAGGTGCGCTTGTTTTCAAGAGGCTTCTGAATCAGTTCCTGTTTTTGGAGGGAGATTGCACGCTCCACGTCGGCCAGGGTCACAAACCCATCAGACATCAGAAGAAATTTCAATGAGCCGCTATCGCATTTTTCTAACAAGTCCTGGGCGTCTTCCTGAATCCTCAGCCCCTTTGAAACAAGAAGCTCAATGTTTATCATTGCTCATTCCCGCAACCTCTCAAGATTTGAGAGCAGGTTCCATATCTGGGTGCGCGCATGGAGCGGCATGTTGACGTCCTCGCTGACTGAATCAAGCGCGTAGATGGCATTGCCTGAGCGGAGATTCAGCTCGCCTGGCTTTAGGAGATGCGCTTTCGAGTCCTCAACGACCTTGCGTATGTTCTTTGGGACGGTCACATCCTGCAAAATCAAATCCATGGACACGATCAATTCAGCTACTTTGGGTTCTACCATAATCACACCTGCCACCAGCAATACGACGGCTTTTACTGTATGCAATAACTATACTGCAACGAAAAGGTATACGCGAGGTTTGTCGATAGCTATGCTATCGAGCTATCGCAAACATCAGTTTGCGAGATTTTCGCGCTAGCGAAAACTGATCGCGCAACAGCGCGATTCAACCCTAAGGGAATGCACAATGGCAAACCCATGACACGTTAGAACGACCCGAGCCAAGTAACGAACATTGGCTCGCTCGGGTCGCTCCAAAAGGTCACGGTCGCTTAACCTTTTCCAAATACAGGATATATTAGTCACATTTAAAATTTAAAGAACCTACTCCCAAAGAAGGATGGCAGGAATGCGGCACGGGAAGAAGAAAAGAAGGGAAGACTGCTGGGTAATCTACTTGACAATCAGCACGCCCTTCATGCCATTGTGCCCTTCCCCGCAATAAACACTGCAGAAGAACGTGTAATTCCCTTCCTTGCCTGCCGTGAATTCGCCGGTCGCGGTTTCGCCGGCGCCCGCCTTTAGGTCAAAACCGAACTCCGGGATGGCAATTCCATGCGCGACGTCCGGGTTCACCAGCGTGATTTTCACCAAGTCCCCTTTGTTCACGGTAATATTAGAGGGTATGAACTGCCAATCCTTTGCCCAGATTGTAAATTCCTTTACGGCCGGCAAGGAAGATTGCTGCCCCTGCGAGGACGTGGCCGAACCCTGCTGCAATGATCCGGAGTTCCCTGTACAGGCATAAAGTAGGAGGGCTGAAAACATTAGCAACAATATTCCCAATGATTTTTTCATGGATGCACCTTTTTTTCACTATTCATACCTGAGTGCCTCGACCGGCGGGATGTGCGCTGCGTTTCTAGCAGGCGCAAGGCCTGCGACCACCCCTATGACAACTGAGGTTACAAGCCCCACCAGCACAAGCTCCAGTGTTACCAGCATAGGCACACTAAAATAGCTTAGGATTGTGGAAACAACAAAACTGAGCAGGACGCCAAGGAAGCCGCCCACAAAGCCAATTATGCCTGCCTCGAGAAGGAAGAGGCTTATTATGTCACTGTTCTTCGCGCCCAGGGACTTGAGCACGCCTATCTCCTTGGTCTGCTCCAGGACGCTCATGAACATTGTATTCGCAACCCCGATGGCTCCGACCAGGAGCGAGATGGACGCGATGCCACCTAGAAAAAGGCTGAGCGTATCGGTAATGCTTGATACGGCACTCGCAAGGGTCGCAGCCGTAATAATCTGGAAATTCTCGGTCTCCTTGGTAACACCATGCAGGTCAATCAGTGCATTTTCAAGCTCTGCTGCGACTTCCTCTATATCATAGTCTTGTGCAGCAACCACCGCGAACTGGCTCGCAGCGGAGGTCTGGTTGAAAAGGGTCTTCGCTGTCCTCTGCGGGATGAAAATTGCATCGTCACTGCTACCGCCGAAGCTGCTGCCTGATTGCTGCAAAATCCCAACCACGCGGAAGGCAATTCCCTTTATTTTAATCTGCTTATTGATGATATCCAAGTCATTGAAGGTCGAATTCGCAACATTGAACCCAAGGACTGCGGAATAGAGGTCGCTGGTTGAGAGATACCTGCCGTCAACCAACCCTACGCCAACTGACTCAGGAAAGGAAGCCGGCTCAGTGCCTATGACGGACAGAGAGAGGTTTTTATCTATGTACGAGACGCTGGCCCTGCCTTCAATCCTGGCATCAAGGCTTGAAACGCCAGGCAGGCTTCTGAGCTCGTCAGCCTCCCGGAATGTCAACTTGGTCTGGCCTTTTCTTGTGCCCAGACCCCCTTCTGGAGGCCGGAACTGCATCTGGCTGAACGCCCCAGACCTATGGGCCTGCTGGCCACCTGGCGAGATGGTTATGATATTGCTGCCAATGGAGTTTATCCGCTGGCTTATCTGCTTGCTCATGCCCATGCTCAGCCCTATGAGGCTTACGATTGAAGCCATGCCAATGACTATGCCCAGGATGGTAAGCCAACTCCTAAGATTCCTGTGCCTGATGCCAATCAGGGCCATGGCAAACGTATCATTCAATTTCATTTTTTAGCCTCAGTTTTAGCCCCTTTTTCCTTGTCCTTCATCTCCTTCCATTTTTTGTAGCCGAAATATCCGACAACCGCAACCACTGCAATCACAATGCCCCACTGCAGGAGGCCCAACCCGAAGAAACCGCCATTTCCTGGTCTTCGGATTCCTGCCCCTGTTGTTGTGGCTGATGGGCCGGCCGCTGACGAGTCTGCGGAATTTGCGGCTCCGAAACTTGCGGAGCCAGAATCTGAATAGACGCTAATATCAACACTCTTGTTGACTGTGTGCAGCCCGTTTTTAGTATCCTTGAAGGTTACGGTGACTGGTAGCTGGTAATCGCCCGGCGCAAGCCTTGTCGGGATAATTGCAGTAACCTGGAGTGTGGAATAGTCGTCCACGTTCAGCGTGCCAATGAATTTGTCAGTCGTGCCTGATAGGGGCAGGTCCTTCGTCGAGCCTGCCTTAACATAGACGCTCCTTACCGCTGAATTGCCAGAATTCGAAATATGAACAGTCACTTTCGCAGTCTGGCTGCTGGTTGTGATTAATTGGGGCGAAGTTTCAGCGCTTATTTCCAATTCCGGCGTTGCAGTGACAACAAGGCCAACATCCTGGGCATAGGTGTTGCCATTGCTTTCTATGCCAAGTTGAATCTTATAGTAGCCAGCCGTTGTTGTTGGCTCAATGCCCAGAATCATTGTTTCTGTTAGGTTGTCGCCTGCCGGAATATCGTCGAAATAAATCCTGGATACCCCGATGGGTGTGAAGACAGAGGTCTGGTTTATAGTAACTGCTGCTGAGGTGTCGCTGGTTCCAATATTTTCAAGGGTGAGCGCAAACTTCGCTTCAGAGCCCACCTCCACAGGGTTCAGCGAATCCAGGTAAATCCGGAATTGGCCTGAGGAGTCGGATACGGCCACGGGGCCGATTTTGACAGTCTGCGACTTGGTAGTTTGCAAAGAATCCTGATAACTTACAGTCAGGGGAATTGAATATTTGCCCTTGGACGCGGTGGATGACAAAACAAGCGGCACGGATATGTTTTTTTCTGAGCCGCGCGGCACGTTGCCGGCAGTCAGCTGGGTTGTGCCATCCAGGTTGAATGAGGAATTGTCTGAGGGGGTTATCACCACATTGTTGACCACGCCGCCTGTGTTTACCAGCGTAAGGTAGGCAGTGATTTTATCTCCGGGCAGGGCTACGCCAGGTTTTATGGACCTGGTTTTTACTTCAAGAACCTGGTGCTGGGCAACCAGCAGTGAGATGGAAAAAGGTGTGCTTTTGATTGATGAGGAATCATTTCCCCCTTCGTAGTATATGTTGACCGGTATTACATAAACACCTGATGCGGTATCAGGTATGGAGAACGGAACCGACACGATTGCCGTAGAACTTGGGCCTATGTCGCCAGGACTGGTGGAGGAAGTGCCAGACACCCCTGGAAGCGAATAATAAATAGTTACCGGGCTGGCAGTAGCCGACCCAGTGTTCTGGATTGACAACTGGAGAGTTCCGGTAGTGCCAGGATAGATTGTAGATGGCACTGTCTCATAGCTGGATACTTGAAGGGCGGCCCCGCCTCCTGAGAACGCATAGCCCGCATTTGCAAGCAGGACAATAAGCACTAGCCAAACAATCGGCTCTCTGTAAAACCTAATCACATTAGTCCCAGCCATGGTTACACCTCTTTTAATTTCACATCCTCAGTTTTGCCATGAATCTTCTGCGTTTGCGCGATGTCTTTTTCAATGCGCCCGTCCCGTAAGTGTATGACCCGCTCACTGTAGGCAGCGATAACCGGTTCATGGGTTACGACAATCACGGTCAGCCCCTTTTCCTTCCAGAGCCTTGTCAGAAGGTCCATGACATCCTTGCCTGATTTGGAATCAAGGTTTCCGGTTGGCTCGTCTGCCAATAATACGCGTGGATTGTTGGCAAGCGCCCTTGCAATGGCAACCCTCTGCTTTTCTCCGCCGCTCAGCTGGGACGGCTTGCTATTCACTTTATTGGAAAGGCCGACTGACGCCAGCAGGTTCTTTGCTATGCCCTGCCTTTGCCATTCGGGCATTTCTGCTATGACAAGGGGCAGCTCGACATTTTTGAAAACTGTAAGCGTGGGCGCCAGGTTGAACGACTGAAACACAAATCCGATTTGCTTGTTTCTTGCGGTTGCAAGCTCGTCATCGCTCATTTTGGACATCGGGATGCCGCCAGGGTAAATTTCCCCTTTTGTCGGCACGTCCAGGCACCCGAGCATGTGCAGCAGCGTGCTCTTGCCGCTCCCTGACGGGCCCATAATCGATACGAATTCCCCTCTCTTTATTCTCAGGCTGACATCCTTCAGCGCCTGGAATGCCACGGCGCCGATTTTATATTCCTTTGTTGCATTTTCAATCTGGATTATGAAATCCCCCATACTAATCACACGCAGCATTGTAATGTTAATGTAACTTTAATGTAATAAAGCTTAAATAGGTTACCGCGCAAATCCTAATGGGTGAAGCCATGGCAGAACAATTTATGATGTTATTCTGGATATTGGGCTCGGTGTTGCACATAATTGTGCACATAATTGCAGGGATTAGCTTCTTGGGTGTTATTTATTTCGCATACCTGCTCTATAAGGAAACTGACAAGGGATGGTATTGGATATCACTTTTCCTTTCTGCACTGTCATTCGCATCCGCTGAATGGTTCACCATAATATTCCCCATGGGCAGGCGTGACTTCCCTATTTCCCAGACACTGAGTGACCTTGCCAATATCTCCGGCGCCATACTATTTGCTGTCTCCTGCTACGGCCTGTATAAAACTATGCACTATATCCGCAAGAGGGTTGAATGAGAACCATACTTTTCTACTGGAGCAAAGGGGCGGACACACGCGTGAAGATTATCAGGCTAATTGCAAACTCAGAGAAAAAGAATGCCCCTTGCTACCTGAATATCATTGCCGATAAGATGGGACTAAGCCATGTGGCTATAAAAAAACATGTTGACCTCCTGATTGATGAAGGGTATATCAACATACTCAACCCTGACGGAAAGCCGAATTACCTGGCACTCACTGAAAAAGGCTTGGATATATTAAAGGAATTTTCACCATAAAAATTATTTTTGTAACCTCGCCTGTTGAAATTGGCCTCACGAAAGTTTAATTACCATTAATATACGTAATCTATGCAAGGGCCCGTAGCTCAGCCTGGACAGAGCGGCATGAGAAGAAGCATTTTGAATGTGGTTCTTCTCCCGCAAGCCTTCTAAGCTGAAGGTCATGGGTTCAAATCCCATCGGGCCCGTCGCAATGCTCCGTGCCAGCCGGTTTTGCGCTGATGCGCAAAATCTCGTGCAACTGCGGTTGCACGATCCCATCGGGCCCGTCGCAATGCTCCGTGCCAGCCGGTTTTGCGCTGATGCGCAAAATCTCGTGCAACTGCGGTTGCACGATCCCATCGGGCCCGTAAGGTGTTCAAATGGTTAGACGAAAGACTAATGAAAAAATGATTGAGGAGTCAATTGACAGGTCAACCATTGAAGAGCATTGGAACAATCAGTTAGATGAAAATGCATCTGGATTCTACCGAAAGAGGTATCTTCAGGGTAAAAAGGTATCAGATTTTACGAAGAGCCACCGACCCGCAGGGGATCGATGGCAGCAGCCGTCGAGATTTTTGCCAACAGACAAAAAGCCAGCAGGCGAGGGCTATGCTTCAACAGA
>MNVF01000104.1 GCA_001871535.1 Candidatus Micrarchaeota archaeon CG1_02_49_24 | reverse complement strand
GCAAGGCGAACATCCGCATGCGGCTCATTCGAGAATCCAGTTTTCGCCAGAGGGCGAAAATCTCAAGGACTGTTGTCCTTGAATTCTCGTGAATTTGAATTCGCCTGTTGTCGCCGATTGAATCGTGCTGTTGCAGCATAGCTCGACGGCTGTTGCCGTCGATCGCCTGCTGGCTTTTCAGATGCTCCTGTTGGAGCATATCTCGACAACTGCGGTTGTCGATCACCTGCGGGTGAAAATCTCGGCGACTGTTGTCGCCGGTTGAATCGACCTGCTGGTCGATCAGTTTTCGCTAGCGCGAAAATCTCGCAAACTGTTGTTTGCGATAGCTCGACGGCAAAGCCATCGATCGCCTGCTGGCATTTCTCCTGTTGGAGAAATTCTCGTCGACTGTTGTCGACGATCGCCTGCTGGCTTTTTGCCAGCTGGCAAAATCCAATTCTTTTTACAAAAAAGAAAAGGCTCATATCATTTTTGACACTGCGCGCGCTATCTCGCCTGCGTCTCCGCCTAAGATTGGCGCGACCGTATTGATGAACACTATCGTGACCGAAAGGGCGACAAACGGATAGAAGATTATGCCGACCGTAAGCTCTGCGAGCATTCCGCCTATGTCGCCAAACAGGGAGCCAATAGAGCCTGTTGCCATCTGGGACATGCTTACAAGCGAGACACTGCCTGAGAACGTGTCATAGCATTGCGAGAGGCCAGCCCCGGGCAGCGGCTGGTCGTAGTAGGCAATGTCATTGAGAACCGTCGGGTCGGTAATCACATAGACCAGCGGGAACACAAAATAGAACCCCAGTGCGATGGCCATCATGAGCCCGCCGATGCCGCGCGTCAGCGGCAGGATGCGCATGACGAGGCCAAGGGACATGAATATTGGCAGCATGTTCTCCCTTAGGTAGTTCACCAGGGCGCGCTCAGTCTGGAGGAGGGTGAGCAGGGGCACGATTTTTGCTGCATACAGATGGGCGGTCTCCACCTGCTGGTGGAGGTCGAAATAGCCGCAATATATCTGCATGCCGAAAAGGTACTCGCAGGAATAGGCGGCCTTTTCGACACCCAGGTTTGACTTGTATACGGTGTTGTAAAGATTTTCAAGGGCAAGTATCTTGGCCTCCACATTGCAGCTCACATATGCGAGCGGGTCGTCTGGCGCGGTGGCGGTCATGGCATTATAGCCGAAGCTCCAGAACATGTCGGACGGTATGCTGCAGGAATTTTTTTGCACAACATTTTCGTATGCGGACGTGGCAAATGCGGTGAGTTGCATCACCAATGCCACGGAAAAAACTATGAGCAGCGTGGAGACAGTGACCTGGAGAAGCTCGGATTCAGCATAGCGCTTGACGCTGTCCAGCATGAACGCATGGCCTATGGCATAGAAGAGGGCGTTGACCATGACTATTGTGAGGATGGAGGCGGCCATCATAGTATACCAATTGATATTCCTCAGCCGTATTTCAAGACCTGCGCCTTCGTCGTTGTAGCCGATTTGGGCAAACACGCCGGACACAGCCAATGCTAGGAAAAATGCAAGGGCAATAACCAATTGCAATGAACGCATGTATACACCTTAACAGTCTCGGGTTCTGAGTTTCGGGTTTCGAGGACTTGAAGACCGTTTTGCCGTCGGCAAAACACAAGACCTTAAGACCAGTGAAGACCATTAGGACCTTAAGTCCAAGGTTTAAAGTTTAAGGTTTAAGGACGGTTTTGGACTTTGAACCCTAGACCTTATGACCTCAGGACATTAAGGCCTTAAACCAAATGTGCCAATCTTCCCATGTCAATCTCCTGACCGAACAGGGCAGCAACCTCCCTTCCGAAAACCGCGGTTGCCACCATGGCCAATATCTGCAGGAATATTCCACCGATATACAACAGTGACAAAGAATAAATGTCAGTGCCCTGGGCATAGCCAACTGAGAAAAATGCCAGGCTAAACAGGGCGACCATTGCCGGATAGAACACCATCAGCGAAAATGCAAGCGCAAGCAATATGCCGCCAACATCGCGGAAATATGGAACCGAGCGAAGGGCAATTGCCATGGGTATGAAATATAGCGGCATGCCGGTTGCTATGTAACCCAGAATGTAGTACTGGGTTGTTGAAGTTATCGCGGCAGTCGAGAGTATGCTGAGTGCCATGGTCACAACGCTGATGATTGAATATTCACCAACATTCGGGCTTTCAGAATAGCCGAGTGTGCTCAGGATGCAAAAGAGTTCGCAGTTCCATTCTGACTGGCTGGCAGATATTTCCATTTCGCCGAGCTGCTGGGCTAGTGAATTCGCAACCCCTGGGTTCAGCTGGTCGCTTGCCAGCTTTGCCATGCACATGCTTGAATCACGGGCAGCCTCAAGAAGCGTGGTGCCGGTGATTGTGCAGGTTGACTGGATGAGCTGCGAGCCAGTGCCACCGGCTTCATAGAGCATGCTCACATCCAGGCTGCAGCTGAAATCCACGAGCCAGATAATCGCAACCGCAATCACCATTGCCATCACGACCTGGTAGAGCTCTGACTTGCTCCAGGTGATTATGCGCGCATTGCCCAGGAAATTGCCAACCATGTAGCCGAGCGCAGTGATAAAGATGCTCATCAGGGCGCCGCCAGTGACTAGCACCACCATATCAGTGGAAAATCCAGTGCCTGCGCAAATGCCTGACATAATATGTCCTCTTAACTGGTCCTGCTGGTCTTACGGTCTTGATGTCTTCCGGACTCAGAACCGAACTGTCCTGGGTTCGCGGATTGAGCCGCCAAACGGCTCAACCAAATGCGCTTACGCGCATACGGCACTATTGAGTCGATGCGTCGACTCAATCCGTGTCGTGCCATCGTTGGCAGAAGCCAACGAGCTATAACGCAACAGCGTTATTCAATTTTCGCCAGCGGGCGAAAATTCGCATGGTGTTCGGGGTCTGGCGAATATTCCGAACTCCAGACTGTTCTTTCCTGACTCCGAACCATTATGGTCTTACTGGCTCGAAACCAAGACCCCTCGACCTTAGGACGAGCCTCTTTCTTTAGAAAAGAAATTGGATTTCGCCTGCTGGCTTTTCAGATGCTCCTGTTGGAGCATATCTCGACAACTGCGGTCGTCGATCGCCTGCTGGCAAAAATCTCGACGGCTGTTGCCGTCGATTTCCTGTTGGAAGAAAGCTCTTGAATCCGTTGATTCAAGAGACCTTCGGAAGAAAGAAACTATAAGTGCAAGACCTTCAAGACAATCTTGCCAGCCAATAGACCTCCAGCTCCCCTCCGAATATTTCTGAAATCCCTTTCATTGCCATCAGCATTACCATCAGGTTAAACAGCGTCAGCAGGACTGCGTTCACAAGAACGCCATTCATCAGCGGAATAATGACACATGGGGAAGATACGTTTTCCATATATCCAAGCTGGGTCCAGCGCTGGTCCCAGGTATAGGGGTCGCAGCCGCCGGGGGCTGGCATGTTAATTGCATTGCCTGCCGGGCAAATGGCAGGGGAAACCAGCCCGGACACTGCAGTGCCAAAGCTCACCTTAAGCGCCTCGTCAAAAAGGATGACTGCCGGCAGGACGCAGTAGAAGCCGACTGCAATAGCCATCAGCACGCCTCCGAACTTTCTCGTGAAGTGGAATGAGCGCAGGAAAACGCCAGCAGGCAGAAGAAAGGCAAATGCAACTTTCTCAGCCAGCAGCAGAATGCCGTATTGGCCCTCCAAATCCCAGACTGCCAGCACTGCGGCCTGGAGGCCGAACCCGAGCCCGCCCCGCACTGCATTGAACCCGGAGCAGGTCGGAATATAATAGCCGACGCCAAGAAACGTGCAGTAGCCGGACTTGCTTCCCTTGCGGCTCACGGAATTTATTGCAGTACGGATTGCCCCGGCATCGCCCTTTGCTGTTTGAAGGGCGCAGCAGGAATATGCTTTTGCCTGGCCCATAAGAGTGCTGCCGGTTGCGCCCAGGCCTGGGCAGGAAGCCACACAGGTTGAAACCGTGCCGCCGCCAAGGCCCAGAATCTCAGTGGTGATTAGGGAGCTGTTGGCATCCAGGTATTGGACGAACATGAATACAAGGGAGACGAGCACACCGGTCATTATCACCTGCTTGAGCTCTTCCCTGGTGCGGACCTTCAGCGAATCATCGCCGAGCCCGCTGCCCACCATATATAGGAGTGCAAGGATGAACGTGCTGGTGACAAGGGAGATGAACACCAGGTTGAGCCAGTCGCCTGAGGGCAGGGGGATGGAACCCGCCTGGGCAACCGCGAAGTGGATTACAAGCACTGAGGCAAACCAGAACAGGAATAATTTTTTGGCAACTTCCATATATACCATCTATATGTATATGTCCTTGCAAGACCCAAAACCCAAGACTCTAGACTCCAGACCCTAGACCAATTACAGTATCCTTGACAGGCCTGGTATCTCAATATCCCCGCCCAGGAACATGGAAAACACACGAATGAACGACAGGGTGAGCACGATATTCAGGAGCGGCAGAACATATGCCGGGATGTAGAGCAGGCCCACTGCCGCAGTGTCAGGCGCTCCGAACAGGCCGCTGCCTCCGCCACTGCGGATATAGCCGGCTGGCGAAAGGGCCTTGGTGCCGGTTGATTGGGAAACGCACCAATCAGCGCAGTCGCCCCTAGTGAACTCAGATGGGCATGAATACACTGCGCTCTTCGGGCTGCCGGCTGCCGCGGCCGGGTTGCACTGAAGCGGTTTCATCAGGTCGGTCGGGCATTCCCTGCAGTTATCGCAGGGGCTGGCTGGCTGGTATGCCTTGCAGTTGTTTGGGCAGAGCATTAAATCAAAGCATTTATCTGGGCAGAGGCCTGCCGGATAGCTGACGCCCATAATCCTGCAATAGGACGGGCAGCCATTGCAGTTGTTGACGACGCTGCTCCCCTCCTGGTAGCAGGCAGCCGGCACCGGCTGGGGAACTGTGAATGGCATGTGGCATTCAACCGGGCAGTCCGCTGTGCCGCAGGCATATGCAGGGGCAGTGCAGCCGGAGGCAGATACGCCATCGAACCTGCATTCAAGCGGGCACTGCCTGCATTGGTCCCTGGGAGTGGTGATGAGGGTTATGTCCTGCTCAATATATGTCTTGCCAGTGTCATAGCCCGGCATGGCAGAATTCAATCCCTGGTACCATTCGCATGCAAGCGGCGAGCCGCCGGAAGCCAGCTCAACCTTGCAGGTTGCCGGGCAGTTCAAATTGCTGCAGCCGGATGGATAGGTTATGCCTTGGCCGGTTGGAGCAGCGCCGTTTATCATGAACCTGTCAAGATAGGGGCATTGCTCGCATGCTGTTCCGCCAGTTGCAGCCGGGTCGTAGGATTTGCATGTGCCTGATATTGTAATCGTCACAGCAGCAATATCCGGCTTGCATTCATCGCCGCAATAGTTGGTTGGGGTGCTCTTGCATTCAGTTATTCCCTGGCAGGCTGTGAACGGATTGCCTGAGATGCTCGGGACAGTATAAGTTGCGCCGGTAATGCTGTTGTAAATGTTAATCTCAGTCCCTATATCATATCTGCAGGCAGTTGGGCAGTTTACGCAGTGCCCGAATGAATCCGGATGGGACATGCCTGCAAAAATATCAGCGGAGCCATATGCCCTGCACACAGGGGGCGTGCTGCTTGACTTGCAGCCTGAATCGCAATCGCCGGCAGCGCATGGGCTGTCAATGGCTGAGCCGTCATAGGCCACCACATCCAGGCTGCATGGGCCCCTGAATGGTTGTTTCGGAACATAGGCAGGTTGGGTTTCCCCAGGGTCCTGCACGCCATTGCCATTTGTATCTATCCATTCGGTATCGGCTATGAAATCAGAGCCTGACTGGGGCACCTGCATGCCTGAAGCCACCCTGCAGTTCGAGGGGCAGTTATAGCAGGTAACGCCTGAAGTGCCTGGGCAATCCAGCTCGCCGGGAAGGGCAACCAGGCATTCGGGATAACTGATTCTGCAGGTGGTGCATGCGGCGGCTGTGCACTCAGGTTTTGACGGATACCCTGAAGCGAACCGGCAGTAGACCGGGCAGTTGCCGCACATCGCGGGGTCGCCGCACAGGCCCGAATCCACGTGTGGCACGAGTGTCCTGCAGATGAGCGGGCAGCTTGACTGGCTGCATGAAGCGCTGGTTGACCCAGGGCCGCCCATATATTCCTGACAGACAGCATAGTTCGGGTCACCCGGCTGGGGCCCAATAACCACCTGGCCGTTTTCATCAATTGAGGCTACCCTGCAGAAGGACGGGCAGTCGGCAAAGGCACCGGATTCGCTGTCGGCAATCCCATCATGGTCAGGGTCCTGGGCCAGGTCAATGACAAGGGATTTGTGATTGGCACCCAGGCAGCCTGAGCAGCTATCTGATGGAGTGGCATAGGTTGCAGGCCCGCCTGCCGCAGTTGGATAGGAAACCACTGGGTAGGAAAGTCCGCTGAACGTTGACCAGCCCTTTGGGGAAACACTTTCAGGGTTTGCCTGGTAAGCCCTGCAGTAGTTCGGGCAATTGAGCGAATTACAGTTCAGGTCATTGTCAGTGCGTATGCGCTTTATCTTGCAGATATCCGGGCACTTGGCGCATTCCGACTCTACACACAATGGATTGGATGCAGGGAATGGAATTGTCCTGCATTCGATTGGGCAGTATTCGCAAACCCCTTCTATTTCAATGCCGTTTGAAAGCGTGATGTTGCTGCAATAGGCCATGTTGGCTGCTGTTTTCCGGGCAAGCGGGAGGGATGACAGGTCGGCCGTGCTGAAAAGCACCTTGTTGCCCGTGGTGACAGCACAGTCCGGGTCGGTGAATGCCGTGAGGGCGTTGCAGCATTTTACATAGGCGGGATTATTGCATGCGGATGCCGCATTGGCCCTGTCAATCGCCGCAGGGGACATGGGCTTGCACTCGACAGGGCAGCCGCTGCTGGCAACTGCCTGGTCGCCGAACACTGCAATATTTAGGGTAAGCCAGCTGAACACGTACATGGCCGGCCAGACAAGCACGAGCCCGAACCCGATGGCGAGCAGGAGGCCGCCTGTCCTCCTGGTGAAGAAAAATGAGCGCAAAATCGTGCCGAGGAGTATCATGCCCGGACCTAGTATGTTTCCCGCGAAGCCCACGAAATAGCGCTGGGCATCCAGCGCGCCCATGAGCTGGGTGGTCATGTCAAGGAGCTGGTTATTTCGCTCAAGCAGCAGGCTCAGGCCTGCATTGGGCTGGGTGATGTAGCCATAGAACCCAGTGTACATTAGCTGGGAGAACTTGCCATTGCGCTGCATGGACACTTCTCCGAAATACTTTGCATTTGCCAGGAAATTCTGCCCTGTGTTATGGGCCACCTCCTTAAGGTCGCCAATGTATTGCTCTGCGAAAATAACTGAGCAGGACTCGCCCGCGGTGCAGTCAAGGGATTCGCTGAATGAGCAATCCACTGAGGTGGTAAGGCATTGCAGGACCATCTCATTGACAAGCGTGTCAAACAGGGAAAGCATTGCGAAAAATGAGGCGAGGATTATGACAGTGGCAACCACCTGCACGATTTCATGGTCTGCCCAGACGCGCAGGTGCTTCAGGTTGAATGCGATGGCTATGCCATAGGCAAGCGCCAGGAGGAGGATGGTTGTCATGGAAAGCAGGATGACCAATGTCTGCCAGTTGCCGAACCAGAGGGAAAACCCAGGGGAAGTCACGGGATTTGCAAGCTTGTTGATATTCGCTTCCGTAGGACCAGTGGTGGTGCAGCCACCCATGGCAAAGGCAAACAGCGCCAATGCAAACACCAGTAATAGTAATGGCAGGTAATTTTTTTTCATGAATACCTCTCCATGAATGATGAATAGTTTTCCATGACGCCGCTTGCTGCCTGCAGCGCCCTGGCCATGGCATTAACAGCCGCTATGAATATTATAATGCTTATATTCGGGAAGAAAACCGCCTGCGGATATATGTAGGCAAGCCTGCCGAAATCCACAAGCGGATTGGGCGAAGTGCCTATGGATGCGATTGGCACGGCCGGTGTGGTGATTGGGGTGGGCTCGCTGCTCATAAATGTGTTGCCGGACATCACGCTTGCATTAATCACATAGGTGAGTGGAATCACTATATAGAGCCCAAAGGCCATTGCCAGCAGGTAGTCGCTGGCGCCTCTTGTCGGCGGGAACAGCCGGAGTATAATGCCGAGGGGAAGCACCCAGGAGATGGATATTGACCAGACCACCGCGAGCAGCCATTGCTGGAGCTTCAGGCTCACCATGGCTGGAAGGAGCAGGTCAAAATTTATTTCCTGTATGCTGGAATAGGTTTTCCTGTCAGCACTGGGAGCCCTGCCGCTGCCTCCGGCGAACGGTGTGCCACGATAGATGTATTTGCTGGCAATCAGCTGGTTGTTATAGCTGTTGCTCAGTAGGGTGACTATCATGTTGTCGCCGGTGTTGAGCAGGTAGGTGATGTAGTTGTTAATCTTGTTTTGCGGGGATGCACCAGTCACCATCACAACCAGGCTGCAGGAAGCCAGGAATATGGCACCCAGGCAGAGCAGGAATACAAAGCTGATTATGACCTGGGCCAGCTCCTCCTTGGCAAAAAGCTCGAGCTTCGGGCTCTCCAGGAATTTTGAGAGCATGTAAATCAGTGCCGACAGGAAAACTGCGAACAGGCTGGCAGGAGCGAGCAGGCTTTGGAATGGAATTTCTTCGTTATACCCGGACTCGGTCGGCATCAAGATGTTCGTCTGTGTGCTCTGCGTGAGTTCGAATGAGCATTGATAGGAGTAGTCGGAGGCTGCCGAAACAATGCCTGCCAGGCTTGCCAAAAGAAAAATAATCAGCACCAGGTGTGGCAATGAGATGTTTTTTCCGGTTTTCATTCTGGTGTTCACTGGCCAGCCCAGCTCAGATGATTTTTGACAGACCATACAGTTGACCTTCTCCCCCAAGTGCCATGGAGACGCTCTTTGTCAGTGAAAATGTCAGTATCAGGGAAATCAGAGGCAATGCCAGCGAGAGGATGAACAGCTGGGAAACGATGGGAAGCGCAGTGCCGTAGAGCGTTTCATACATGTCGTTTACCGGAACGTTTGCCAGGTAAGTCCTCAGGTTGTCCGAATACATGATGCTGAAGCCGACATGAACCACGATGTAGAAAACAGTGACCCATATCTTGCAGATAGGATAGGGGATAAGGCAGCAGGCATGAAGCGGCGGGCATATGATGAGCGACCAGCCAATCTCCCCAAGCGATGTAAATGCATTTATCCATTTATTGCATATCGTGCCGTAGCCAGGAGGGGTAGAGGGGTCGAAGATTGGCAGGTAGGGCAACTGCTTCACGTCAGACACTCCTAGGTCCGGAGGGCCGCCGGGCGAAAAATAGGCCGCGAACGTGGGTGGGGAAGTTGAATGCGTTACCTGGTCGAATAGGGCACCGCTGAACGCCACGCTTGCCGGAAGGATGATATACATGCCAATGGCAAGTGCCATGAGCGCCGAACCAAGCTTCCGCGTGTTCGGGATGACCCTCAGTGCAATCGCCAGGGGCATGACATACGCCGTGGCCGCGGTGCTGGCGATTGATATCAACATCTTATAAGACGACACGACCAGAAGCGATGCCGAGAGCGTATCCATGGCCCGGGTGATGGCGCCCAGCATGCCTGAAAGGCCGACCTGGGGGGTGGAGGAATACCAACTGGATATGGGGCCCATGCCCTTGCTGTAGTCATAGGAGAAGCCGCTAATCTTGGAAACCCGGATAAACGCATCGCCGAGAATTACATACATGTCGCGGTTGTAGTTTATGAGCTGGTCCAGGAAGGTGACATAGGTGGGTGTGCCCCCGCCATCAGCAGGCAGGAACATCCCCAAAAAAGCAGGGTTGATTATGCCATACATGGCAATGCCAAGAATCACTGCGGCAACAAGCTCGGTGAGCTCGACCTTTGCCCAGGCAAACATCTGGGGCTGCTGGAAGAATTCAGCACCCATGATTGCAAGCCCTATGACGAAAACCATAGTGATAAGCGCCAGGGGGAAACAGGAGAGTGCGGCCTGCTCGGCAGATGTCAGTGCCTGTGCATGAAGCGGAAGGACAAACAACAGCAGAGTGATTGGTAGCATGCGCCAGCGCATGCAGCGGAGACATTGCATGCCTTGAATAATTTGGGTAATTGACCGTAGCCGCGCGTTCTTTCCCACACTGCACATGGCTTAAAAATCTCTGAGAAGATTGATTAATCTAACTGTTTACTTGCCAGGTTTTTCAGCCGACTTGGCCGCAGATTGGAAATTCTTTGTTTCTTCTGCCAGCATCTGCCTGAAAACTTCGGCCCATTCCTTCTCCAGCGTGCGATAGTCAACCGCGTGGTCATTCTCATATTCCTTGAGCTTGTTGTTCACAAATGAGTTGCACTTGAGCACAAAGTCCATGCCCCGCAGGTAGGGGTTGTTGAGTTTTTCGCTGGCTGTAGTTATCTCCTGGTACATCCTGCCCTTGAAAAACGCTTCTAGCACGTATTCGTTCACAGGCGTGCCTGTGCGCTTGGCCCTGCGCTCAAGGGCAGGCGGCACATAATTGAAATCAAGGCTCTTGGCCAGCGATGATGTATTAACCTTTGACAGGTCACGGGCGCTGGCCTCAGGATTCCTGAGGAACGAGCATTTCAGCTGGGAGTTCTCCATTGCATCCTTGTGCTCGAATTGGAATATTTCAACAAACTTGTGCTCGGTCTGGTCGGTTTCAAACTCGTTCTCAATCACCCTGTAGTTTAAGCCTGCCCTGCCAAATGAGATTTTTTGGATGAATGAGAACCTGTCCGTAGCGAACAGCGAGGATGCCGGCATGCCGAACACCAGCTCAACCCGGTCGCGCACGTCATGCAGTGATTGGGCGTGCAGGTTGTAGAGCAGGAAGACACCTGGCTGGGTATTGAGGATATTCAGGACGCCCTGCACGGCCGTGCGCGAACGCACCTCGTTGATAATCAGGCAGGCTTCGCCCACGCGCAGGAGGGCATTGGCCATGGCCACAAGGTCAACTTCCTGTGTGGTGGCGCCCTCAACATCAGAGCTTTGCACGCGCACGCTTGCTATGTGGAAGCCGCGCTTGCGGTAGGCGGTGACCGGGATTTCCTCTATGTCCTGCACCGGGATGATGCGCTTGCTCGTGCCGATGGCAAGGATTTTTGCCGCGGTAAACGAGGTCTTGCCAGTTCCCTTGAGCCCCATGACGCCAACTGAGCAGCCCAGCCGCGTCATCACGTCATCATAGCCTGCATAGAACGGGCTGAATGAGTCGCAAAGGAGATATTCGGGATAGGTGAATGGGGATTCCCTGAAAAGCCGGAATGAGCCCTGGAGGGGGCCGAATGTGGCAGGCTCTCGCTGGAGATGGGCACGCATGCCAAGCCGCGTGATTTGCACATCAAGCACCGGGTTCTGGCTGTCGAATTTGCGCAGGGGATGTGTGAGCGACACTATATTCCTGAAGGAATCGTCCAGCAAATCGCGGTTGTAGCGCATAAGCGTGTGGCAGAGGCCGAATCTGGCATGCTCGATATAGAGCGGCGTGTTCTCGCCATCAACATATATATCGGTGACATTCTCCTTGTCAAGGGCCATGTTCTCAAGCGGGCTGCCCACGCCAACGCTCCAGGATGCGCACTCACGCGCCAGGGCCAGGGCCAGCTCATCATTGAGCACTATGTTCTTCTCAAGGCTGCGCTCCATGAACATCTGGCGCAGCTCGATGACCTTGTCATCGAACACCGTGCGATAATCGGTCTTTTCAGGGGAGAGAATGTGCATTTCCTGCATGATTGCCTCTTTGAGCATGAGCTCCAGCTCCGGCGAGAGGCTGTCGATGAGCGGATTGGTAATGTGGTAGAGGTTTGCCTCGGCACCTTCCAGGGAATAGATTTTCACATTGACTCCATAAGGCAATGTATATGCGGATTCCGGAAGCGGGATTTCACGTGCATTTTCAGGGAAGGGAAGCTTGAATGATTTGATGAACAGGATTGTCTGAAGGCCTGCAAATGAGATGAACACCTGCCTAAGGTCGCCAAGCTGCTGGACCTGGGAATACATCTTGCATTCGGTCAGCCCCTTAAGAATGCCGTTTACCCAGGCCCTGAATGTCTTGTAGGCCTCCATGTAAACCGGCTTGAGCGGCGGCTTCTCTGCATAGTCCTGAATGGTTTTCACTGCAAGCAGCGGGTCCATGGAAAGGTATTCGTAAACAGTCCTGATGAGCTTCTTGCGCCTTGGGTAATTCTCATCATGCGCCAGGCCGTAGATGCCTGGGTTGTTCATGAGCGATTCGATTTGCCTGACCAGGTTCACATATTCGCGCACGGTTGAGCTTTTGTCATCTGCAAATTCGATGATGAGCTCCTCCTCGTAGCGGTTCTTGACCCAATTGGCGCCCAGGAGCGCAAGGGTCCTGATATGGCTGTTGATGCATTCCGGCGAGTAGAGCCCGAGCCCGCAGGTCAGGCAGTCCATGACCAGCTTGCCTCCCTTTACCGATGGTTTGCAGCCCATAAAATGTCCTCTTAACTGGTCCTAATGGTCATAAGGTCTCGAAACCCTAGACTCTAGACCAATCTAATAACACACATAAGATTTTAATTAAATTGCCCACGCAAACCTAAACAACTAACAAAATAACAAACAACTAATGCAACCGGAAAACTTGAAACCGCGGAGGGTTATATGGGACTTCTTGAAATGATTAAGGAAGTTTGGGGAAGGAACAAGAACGAGCGCCAGTTCAGGGACCCGCTCAAGTGCCCGAACTGCGGCGCGAAGGTTGACCCGAACAAGGACCGCTGCATGGCCTGCGGCGTGCGGCTCACCAGCATGTTCAAGTTAATCTGCCCAGAATGCAAAAGTGAGAATGAATTCACTGCGGCAAGATGCGTGAAATGCAAATTTGATTTCGGCGCGGCTTCAACGCAGAAGACAATCTATCGCTGCCCGATATGCAACTACGAGGCGGATTACTACATGCTGGTATGCCCGGCATGCAACACAAGATTCGTTTGATGCAAGAGTAACCCGAAACGAGCCCTCTCTTTTCACAGAGGCCTTCTTTCTTTACAAAAGAAAGAACCCCTGGAAAGAAAGAAAGTAAAAGAGTATGAAGGGGCTTGGGGAAACAGAATGGCGGCTCTTCCGTGAAAGCAGAATGAGTCGCCTTCGGTTTCATCAACGGGGAGAGAAAAGGTAAAAGTGCCAGAAACTGATTTACATGGACCCGATATTTGTTTTCTTCCAGGCATTTGACAGCGGCCTGCTCACCACCATTGCCATCTTCATTGACAAATATATGGCATTCATCATGCTTGCCATGTTCCTGGCCACCTACGCGGCAACCAGCGATAAGAAGAGCCTTACGCTGTTCATCGTGAACATGGTTGTTTCTGTGCTTGTGCTGAGCATCGCCAAGGGATTAATTGACCTCCCGAGGCCGTGCACGTCCATGCATTCCAAGATAGCCTGCCCGGCCGACGCGAGCTATCCAAGCGGCCATACGCTGATAAGCACCGGCGGCGCGCTGGCGACCGCCGGCAATCCGCTGTTTCCTGCGTATCTTGCATTCGCAGCGCTCACCGGGATTAGCAGGGTTTACCTGGGCATCCACACGCTCTATGACGTGGCAGGCGGCATTGCGCTGGCATTCGTTTCATATGCAATATCTAAACAGGCCCTCTCTTTTTACACAAAAGAGATGCGAATTGAGCCCTAATTGGCTCAATGGCACCGCATCGATGACAACAGTCGTCGAGATATGCGCCATGAGGTGCATCTGATGTGCGAAGCGCATTCGGGACCCTGGGGACAAAAATGTATAAGTGAGGTTTGCCCTAAGTGAATGCATTGTGGCAAACCCAAAGCCGACACCAAATGGATTCGCTACGGGTGTCGTGACCTTGACATTCTGAAGCGAGGTTTGCCATACGGCAATGCTGAGCGGCAAACCCGACGCCCGGGCCACAGGATATTTCCATGACGGCTCGGGTCGTTCAAACATGTTGAAGCGAGTTTTGCCACCTGGGTCTGCCGATGAGCAAAACCTAAGCCGAGACGACCACACAACATCCTGTGGGTCTCGGTCGCTTCGACATGTTTGCAAAAGGTCATCGCTTAACCTTTTTGAGAAAAAGTATATATGAAGTTGGTTAAATATGGCTGAGACTGGGAAAACACCTGCCGGAACTGGAACCGAGTCGCAGCTGCCACAGGAATCGCGGAGCGAGCGGATAAAAACTATAATAAAGGAGCTGAACCGCCAGATAGTGCATGTGCTTTCAGGCATTGCCATACTCTTCCTGCTTTGGAATTTCGGCAGGGACTGGCTCATAATTTTCCTCATTGCATTCACAGTATTCGGCCTGTGCTTCCTCTATCTGAGGAGGTTTGCCACGCTTTCTATTGCCGAGGATTTCCTCGGCCTGATGGAGAGGAGCAGGTTTGACATGGGGCCGCTATATTATGCAGCCGGGCTCCTGTTTGCAGCCAGCCTGATTTCCAGTACAAATGCATTGAGCGCAGTGATTGTGATACTCGCACTAGGAGATGGATTTTCAACCATGGTGGGCAAAGTATTCGGAAAGCACAGGCTGCCTTACAATAAGGGAAAGAGTGTTGAGGGATTCGTGGCATTCTTCGTAACAGCTATCCTGCCTGCATATATATTCATTGGATGGATAGCTGTGCCGCTGGCAGTGATTGCTGCATTCCTGGAGAGCATTGAAATCGGGATTGATGACAATCTTGTGATTACGGTGCCGCTGGTCATCGTTATCGATCTGCTGAAATAGCATTGCCTTCCTCAATCAGCCATTTCCAAAGCCTTTTGTAGGTTATCCTCAGGCCGCCTATTTCTTCTTGGGTTTCAACATCCTTTGTTATGACAAGCAGTTCCTTCTTTTTCCCATCCAAGCCAAATTCCCTTGCAGCTTCAACCAATGTACTCAATTCCCTGTCTTTCGTTTCTTTCTCCCGCAGGTCATACACGACTTGGATGAGCATCTTGACATGGGTTCCCTGCCTTATGATGAAATCCACTTCGCGGTTGCCTGGTGACCGGTAATATGAAATTTGTTCCAACGAGTTGAGTTCTCTCCTAAGTTGCAGAAAAACTGCGTTTTCATACACTCTCCCGAAATTCTTTTTTCCTCTTGCTGCATAGAAAAATCCAGTGTCCCCCATATAGACCTTTCGCGGGTAAAGTGCCTCATCTTTTACCTTTGTTGAGAAAACATGGACAAAAAAAGCAAGATATGCGATTTCAAACAGCTGCTCAAGCTCTAACAGAGTGCCCTTGCCTATCTTGTGCCCTATGTTTTTCATTACGTTCTCCAGCTTAGTTGCTGAAAAGAGCGTTGTTTCAAGAAGCTGGGCAGAGAAATCCGAAACCACTTTTAAAGGCACGGTTGAAAGTGCTGCCACATCCAATGAAATTATGGAATTCATATACTCCTGGATGATGCTGACTTTATTATCGGACAAAACTACTTCTGGAAATCCGCCATATACTAAAAATTCTTCCAGCACATGCTCTACTACTCCAATTTCCCGGCTGGTTTCCGGAGTTTTTATGCCCTTAAACTCAAGAAATTCGGCAAAAGAAAGCGGGAACAGTTCAAAATAGGAAACTCTGCCCCGCAATGCCTTTGGTGGAAATCGCGAGAGCTTGTTAAGGGAGGACGTAGTTATAAGATGCACACTTTTCATTTCGTTTATCCTATGAATCCAGTTTTCCCATTCTTTTGCTGCCGTAACCTCATCCAGCAATAGCCATTCTGCATCCGGAGTCTGTTTAAGTATTGCATCAAGCGCATTTGTAAACTGCAACCTGTTATCTTCAAGATTGGCATAAGCGGCTTTTTTCCCAAGAGCTGCCAATTCCCTGTAAATAATCATTAAGATGGAACTTTTGCCTGCCCTCCGTATCCCAGTGATAGATACAAGCCGATTTTTGGATACAGCTATTGTTTTGCTTACATCAAACATCCTGTTTTTGAGGGGTTTATTGACTGCAACATTGCCCCACTCAGTAAGAACGTCTTCTATGTTTCCCATAATCGTTTTTATATAGAACGATTTTATAAATATATCGTTTTCTGAAAAAACGAATTACGCTCTGGAACCCGAAACTCGTAACCCGCAACCCTGACATGTTGGAGCGAGCGCTCCGAGACGGCACTTATGGCAGGAGCGCCGACGCCCGAGCCACAGGACAATTCCATGCCACAGGACAATTCCATG
>MNVF01000045.1 GCA_001871535.1 Candidatus Micrarchaeota archaeon CG1_02_49_24 | reverse complement strand
AAGATTTTTTCAAATTATAATCCGGGTATTTTACCGTTTCTTCGGATCTTTAAGGGGATATTTCTGGGAAAGCAAAGCTTTAGATATTGATGCCCAGTGGGGGACAACAGTTGGGGACTTTTCTCTTTTAGAGGAATTGATAGATTTTATTAAACCCGAGTATATCCTTGACATCGGTTGCGGAAGCGGACGGCTTTTCCCATTATACCACCGGTTGAATCCACGGGAAGTGGTTGGTCAGGATATATCCATAAAGGCGTTACGAATAGCCGCAGATAGATACAAGTTCCCAAATATTAAAACTACAAATAAACATGTTTTGGATCTGGAATATCCGGCACAATACTTTGACATGATTATTTCTAATAGAGTGCTCCAGCATGTGCCGCCGGGTAAAATTGAAGAGATCATAAAAAAAATTGTTCTAATAGGTAAAAATATTTACATCAATGAATTGACCGATTCAGATGGTTTGAACGAAACTTTCTTTATGTTCAAGCATGATTACACGAATCTTTTCAGTCGATATGGATTCCGAGTCTGCCGAAACGGGCTTTTAGGCAGGCAGACGTGGTTCCTTTTTAGAAAGGGATAATGATTATGCCGCCATTGGTCAGTATAATAATACCTATTTACAATCGCACAGATTATATATGCGAGGCTATTGACAGTGTCATTTGTCAGACTTTCAAGGATTTTGAGATCATAGTTGTAGATGACGGCTCGCTAACTAATGTTTCAGGTTTTTTAAAGCCATATATAAAGCAGGTAAAATATATTTATCAGAACAATAAAGGGCTGGCATCTGCGAGAAATACCGGAATAAAAAATTCACAGGGCAGATACATTGCTTTTTTAGACGATGACGATTTGTTTGAACCTTGCAAGCTGGAAACGCAGGTTCCGCTGCTTGAGGATAATCCAGACATAGGTTTTGTATATTCCGATTGTTACGAATTTCAGCAAACTCGCAATAATCAAAAAGAACTAAACTTTGCGGTTGGAAGAAATAAGTCTTCCACCGAATTCGCTAAATTATTTTTTATGTGTCCGAACGTAAGAGTTCCTGTCGTATTGGTGAAAAAGGAGTGTTTCGATACTTCCGGATTTTTTGATGAAATGCTGCCTCAGGATGAGGACGGTGATATGTTTCTTAGAATTGCCCTAAAGTGGAAAGTGTTTTTTTCTGATTATCCTTCAGCCCGTGTCCGGCATCATGGCAACCAGATGAGTTTAAATTGCGTGAGCATGTATGAATCAATTATTCGCAGCACAGAGAAAATACTTGCTATGCATCCGGAGTTCAAATCTGAGCTGGGCCCGCTTGCTGACAGAAGAATGTCGGAACTTTACTTCGAGTTAGGAAAAGCCTGCATGGAGAAATTTATGATGCTGAAAGCGTTACAGAGCTTCAGGTCAAGCAGGATAATCTCAAAAGAATTCATAAATATAAAGAATATTCCGGCACTCTTCTTGTCTTACATCTTAAACATAGCCAGGCAGGTCAAACACAGATTGCAGCGCAAATATAACTAAGATTATTCTATAAAGTCAAGTTTTAAGTTTTCCCAAAGGGATTCCTTTGGAACAAAGAGCAAATCATGTTCTTTAACAACTGATCTATGTGTTGGCAAAGACCTGCATCGGATTGTACGGCTTTCCCGACTTAAGCATCGCAAGCATTATCTGCAGGAGTTTCTTTGCCACAACAATAAGGGCCTGTTTCGCTGCCTTGCCCTGAGATACCTTCTTATGGTAAATCAGTCGCATCTCCTTGTTGTGCTTAAGGCAGGCTACGGCAGACATGTACAAAGCCCAGCGCAGCATTTTGGGCCCGCGGCGAGAGATTTTGTTCTCTCTTTTAGTCTCTCCCGATTCATAGAGTTTGGGAAAGAACCCCACATACCCCGCGGCTTTCTTTGCGCTAGAGAAAGAAGAACCGTCCATTCCCAGGTAGGAAAGCACTGCAGCAATTGTTTTCTTTCCCACCCCGGGAATTGAGAGAAGATTTTCACCGGGAAAAGAGCCGTCAGAACCCGGGGAGAGGATATCTTCGATATTCTTGTCCAGCTCTTCAATGTTGGCATCAAGGCCATGTATCTGTTCTAACAGCATCCTTAAGGTCAGGCCTCTTGCTTTTTGCGCTCTTCCGGAGTAGATGGAATTCTTGGCCCAGTCAATAAGAGCCTGGATTTCTTTGATGTCAAAGTTATTGCCCTGGATAGAACGCACAATCTTCTCAATTCTTGAGGGCTTTGCAAGGGACAGGTCCTTTGCGGTGGGGAACTCCTTCAATATCTGCAGGGAAGCAACGCCGAAGGGATTCCTTAATGCCGTTCTTTCATATTCAGGGAACACGACAGCCAGCAGGCTGATGACCTTGCGCTGGTAATCTTTTTTAGTCTTTAAGAACTCGTACCGCAGGCTGGTATATTCCCTTAACACCTGAATCTTCTCTTCCGGAACAACGGAGTTCATATATTCGCCCGTTCTTAAAAGGTTTGCAATCACAAGCGCATCAATATCATCGGTCTTTGCTTTTTTGGCAAGCGCCTCCCTGAACTTGTTGACGTAGTAGGGGTTCAGGAGAATCACTTTAAATCCCTTTTCCTGCAGGAACTGATAAAGGTTTTCCCACAACGGCCCTGTTGCCTCAAGTCCTGCAAGAATATCTTTGGGCTCAATTTTCATCTCCTGCAGGCGGGAAAGCAGGTTCTGGAACCGTTCTTTCAAGTTCTCAAGGCTAAAACTTACTACTCTTTTTCCTTCACCGTCTAAGACCAGGTACCGAGACTGCTTCTTTGCTACGTCTATACCCAGATAAAGCATAGAACCCCCTTTCGACGAAGTCGTTTCCCAAAGGGATCCCCTTGGGACCTTTGGGACTTTGAGAATTTGGATGCTCTTTGAGCAGGATCCCTTCTTCCTTCGCTTCTACGCTACATACAGCCTGATGATGAATGGTCCCACCATGAATTATCGGCGGGCCACAATATCCTTAATGAATATTCTCAGGCGCAGAAGGCAGGAAGCAACAATCTTAGAAAAATGGTGCCACAGGGGTAAAAAATCTTTGAGGAAACGCCCCTAATTTCAATTTTCCAGGGGTGGGCAGGATCTTTATACCCCCTCAAAGAGTAAAGATGACCCCGTGGTCCATATGGAGTAAA
>MNVF01000062.1 GCA_001871535.1 Candidatus Micrarchaeota archaeon CG1_02_49_24 | reverse complement strand
CAGCAAATGCTGCATTCGATGTGGCTCATTTGGAAATCCAGTTTTCGCTTGATAGCGATTGAATCTTGCCAGTTGGAAGATAGCTCGTAAAGTCCTGCTGGACTTTCCGAAAATCTCAAGGGCTGTTGTCCTTGAATTCTCGTGAATTTGAATTCGCCTGTTGGCGAATAGCTCTCGCATCCCATGGATGCTCGATGGCGGCTTGGCATTCATCCGCCCGCGAAGCGGGCGGTATTCTGCCAATTCACGATAAGCCTTGCACGGTCTAATTCTTGAAGTGCTCTAAAATCAACAACCCCTTTTCCACGTGGTTGGTGGGTAGTGGGCATAGAGGTATACGTATGCATCTTGTGTTCACCATTATTATTTACCCGCCATCTCGCGTGCCTGCTCGTTTATCCTTCCAATAGCGGTTTTCAAATCATCTTCTTTTTGCGAGAACGTGAACCTAACAAACTGCCTGCAGTTTTCGCCAAAGAATTCGCCAGGCACTGCAGCCACGTTTTTCTCCACCAGCTTTGTGGCAAATTCCATGCCGTCCTTTGCGCCCGTGGCTGATACGTCAGCAAACATGTAATAGGTTCCCTGCGGAATGTTGAACCTGAAATATTGCTTGTCAAGCCCCGCGGCAAGGATGTCCCGCCTGTTTTTGTAGGCTGCTGTCATTTCTTTCACGCAATCCTGCGGCCCGTTATAGGCAGTGACAGCACCGTGCTGGGCGAATGTGGTCACGCCGCTTATGATATGTGTCTGGAGATTCAGCATTTTTTCTATTGAGGAAGGCGCTTTTGTCGCGGCATAGCCCACCCTCCAGCCTGTCATCGCATAGGTTTTTGAGGTGGAATTCATGGTGATTGTATTCTCAGGAAACATGGCGCCTATGCTGTGGTGTGCGCCTTCGTAAATCATCTCGTCATACGGCTCATCGGAGACAACTATTATCCCTTTCTTCTGAGCAAGTTCGCCCAGCACCTCAAGGAATTTCTTCGGGTAGACTACACCAGCCGGGTTGTGGGGGGTGTTTATGATTATCATCTTTGTCTTAGGGGTGATTTTGTTTTCTATCTCCGCAATGTCAGGCACGCCTTCAGCGTTATAGGCGACTGCCCTGCCTTCAGCTGATTTTGCAATCTGGATATAGGACACCCAGCCAGGGTCGGGCACCAGCACTTCCTCTCCGGGGTTCAGGTATGCCTGGATGGCAAGGTAGATGCCTTCCTTGGCGCCAATGGTGATTAGAATATCCTTCTCTGCGAGCTTTGCTCCATACATCCTGTTTTCCTTGTCAGCCACTGCCTTCCTCAATTCCGGTATGCCCTGGCTCGGTGCGTAGTGGGTGTATCCTTTTTTCATCGCCTCATAGGCAGCTTCTATGATATGCGGCGGAGTGTCAAATCCCGGTTCGCCTACTCCAAGGTTTATTACGCCCGGCTTGTTTGCCAATAGATAAAAATAGCCGAACTTGCTGTGCATGTCATTGACTCTTCGTGCGGTTTCAGTCATAAATATCACCACGCCAACTTTTAGTGTAAACATTAGGGGTTTGTGGATTTGCTTTTAATGTATTGGCGTTTTAAGTTTTAAATATGGATGTTGGTGCCCTCTTTCAGCAATTGGCAGCCCAATATGGCTATTTTGGGGTATTCCTTGCCTCTATTCTCGGCAATGCGACCATTATTTTTCCTCTCCCGGCCATTGCACTGGTTTATGCCCTTGGCAGCGTGTTCGACCCGTTCTGGCTGGGTGTTTCAGCCGGAGTGGGTGCATCCATAGGTGAATTGACTGCATACTTCGTTGGCTATGGCGTTTTTGCCATGGCAGGGAACAAATACCGGGAATCAAGGGCATACAAGGCCGCGTCTGGCATGCTGAAAAAATACGGCATGGGTGCGATTTTCCTGTTTGCCGCAACGCCGCTGCCCATGGATGTAATCGGGATGGTTGCCGGCTTCCAAAGATACAATCTATTGGCATTTTTCCTCGCCATGCTGCCGGGCAAGCTCATAAAGATGTGGATGGTTGCATACGCAGGCAAATATTCGTTTGGCATTGTGCTTGCCCTGTTTGAGAATGCCTATCTTGACTATGGCATGCTGGCTTTCATCATAATAATAGGATATTTCATTTACAAAAAATTTGAGAACGAGTTGAAATGACAAAATTTTGCACCCTTTCCGAATTGCAATCGAAAATCAACCCGAATTATTATTCTGAGAAAGGCGTCTCAATCTACTCGGATTTCACCACCTACGCAAGCCTCGGCAGGGGGCTGGCAAGGGCATGTGCAAGGCACTTATTGGCAAACACACGCATGCATAGTGTGACTGTCGGAGAGATAGGGATAGGGGATGGAAGCTTCTGCATTGATTTTCTGAATGCCATTGGCGGAAAGACGGACATCACCTACCATGCATATGACATTTCCAAAAAAATGCTGGATGAATTGAAAAGAAAAAACAAAAAATATGATTTCGAGCATGCTAATGCATGCTCGAGCCATCACCGCAGTGATTCAATTGACATTGAAACGCATTTGTTTGATGCTGCAGCTGGAAAAAATATTGATGAGCGCCTGGATTATTGCATTCTGAATGAGTTGATAACTGATTTGCCCACTGAGCTGGTTTGCAAAAAAAATAATCAGATTTTTGAAGTGCTGTTTACAAAAGATTTGAAAAAAACAAAATTGTAAAAAGTGAGCAAGAAATTTGATTTGGGAATTGATTTGCCTGAAGATTATTTTATCCCATTCAATTTTGTTGGTGCTAGCCTTCTCAAAAATTTGATGAAAAAATGCAAGCGAATCAGCGTTTTTGACTACGGGTTTGATGAGTTCTACCAGCCTGCTGATTTATGAAACATGAATATTGCGAGGGAGTATGGCGGGCAAGTTACGACTGATTTGAATTTCATTTTTGTGAAAAACGAATTGGAAAACGCAGGCTTGAAAGTCAGATTGGAGAGGCAGTTTGAGTTCATTGAAAAATATCGCAATGGCGAAAATTTGAGAAAGAAAGGGACAAAAAAGAATGAAAAAGAAATAGTTGGGGATGACTACTTTTACCATCTAACTGCGTCCAGTTAAACGTTGTCTAACTCCAGCAACCCAGCCGCGGACTCCCTGCGGGGCAGGCATCCTTGCCTGAAGCATGACACCATCCATTCCAGTTGCTAAAAACCCTTGGACTACATCAGGCTGGCAAACTGGTGTTGGAAGCGCGGCTAAATGCTGATTTGCCCTGCGAGTTACAAATTTAGGTAATTCTGATAATGAAATAGGGGGACACCCCCTATAACCCCCCTTTGCGAGCCCCACTTCTCGGCGGCCGATGGCCG
>MNVF01000021.1 GCA_001871535.1 Candidatus Micrarchaeota archaeon CG1_02_49_24 | reverse complement strand
GTCCAGCAGGACTTTACGAGCTATCTTCCAACTGGCAAGATTCAATCGCTATCAAGCGAAAACTGGATTTCCGAATGAGCCTTCATACCCTGCACATTGTGCAGGGTCTCTCGCATCAGCGAGAGAGGCTCTTCGGAAAATCTGATTTATACTTCTCCAAAATCGGGCCAACATCCACATTGGATATATCATCCTTTACCACCGGGAGCCTTAGATATTCGCGCATGCGGTCTTCATATGTGGGCCGCTCTTCCTTATAGAGCACTCCAATAGGTATCTTCTCGCCCCATTCCATCGCCTTCTCAATGGCAAGGAATTTGTTGTCAGGCTTGTAGCCGTTCGCCTCGAGCTTGTAGACCTTTGGCTGGAACCACTGGTAGGTGTTCACCTTGTTGTAAGTCACGCAGGGCTGGAGCACATCAATGAGCGCAAACCCCTTGTGGGAGATGCCCTGCTTGATTATTTCCTTGAGGTGCATAAGGTCACCGGCATAGCCGCGCGCCACAAAGGTTGCGCCACCTGAGATTGCCAGCATCATCGGGTTGAGCGGCTCCTCGGCCGAGCCATGGGGCGTTGATTTTGTCTTGAACCCAAGCTCGCTGGTGGGCGAAGTCTGGCCCTTGGTAAGCCCGTAAATTTGGTTGTCTGAGACCAGGTAGGTCAGGTCAATGTTTCTCCTGAACGTATGCACCAGGTGGCCTACGCCGATGCCATAGCCGTCCCCGTCCCCACCAACCGCAACAACTGTCAGCTCCGGGTTGGCAAGCTTTATGCCAGTGGCTACCGGGATGGGCCTTCCATGGAGCCCGTGAAGACCGTAGACATTGACCCAGTGGGGCATGTGAGAGGAACAGCCGATGCCGCTGGCCATGACCACATTATGCCGCTCAACATTCAGCTCGGAAAATGCCATCTTAAGCGCCTGGAGAATGCCAAAATTGCCGCAGCCGGGGCACCAGTGGGGCTTATGCACAGCCTCAAGCTCTTTTAATTCAATCATAACTTCGCACCTCAGTCGGGGGAACCTGAAGATTTGCTTCGCGCTGTATCGATGCACAGCATCGAAGCGCTCGCATCTCATTCTGGTTCCCTCCGCGAACCCTCCAACTGATATTACACATATACATTTTCCATTATATTTTCTCTATGTCTTCAACCGGGTTTATCTCTTTGTCTTTTTTGCCTGTTTTTTCTGATTTGTTTCTGCCGTTCCCGTTCGTATAATTTTTATCATCTTTCCCGTTGGTTCCAATCATCTCCTTTACCGTTTCAGCAACATCGTCAGGGTCAAAGTTCCTGCCATCGTATTTGTTTATGGTTTTATCTATACGGATGCCTGTTTTTTCCCGTATGATTTGCGCAAGCTGCGATGTCTTGTTCCCTTCGACATCAATCACAAGCTGCGATTTTCCCAGGAACTCAGCCACCTTTTTCTCAGGGAACGGATGGATGTAAACCACCTGCAGGAAGGTCGCCTTTATGCCGTCTGCCGCAAGCATTTTCAGCACTTCGAGCAGCACGCCCTTTGTCGAGCCCCAGCCCACAAGCGCCACATCCGCATCCTCAACCTTCCCGTCATAATTTGAGAACAGGTTCACATGGCCTGTGTTGATACCGGTTATGCTTTCAACACCCGTGGCGAATTTGGAGAAGCGTCGGTCCACGTTCTGTGTGCGCTCGTCTGCCGGCTCGTCAATGGTAACATCGCCGAACTGGTCGTGCTCATCACTGGCCTCCTTGTGAATTGCATGTTTCTGGCCTGGGAATGCCCTTGGTGCAATGCCATCTTTCACGTCAAGCGCGTAGCGCCTGAAGCGCTCGCCCGCAGCTGCCAGCTTCTCCAGCCCGGCATCGCTCATCAGCTTGCCCCTGTTGACCTTCAACCCGTCCGTTTTGAATGGCATGGTAGTGGCAAGGCAGTCGCCCAGGTATTTGTCCATAACAACCAAAACCGGGAGCTGGAAGTGCTCTGCCACATTGAATGCGTCGAACCCAATGAAAAATGCATCATCCACGTCGCCTGGAGCAATGACAACGCGCTCAAATTCCCCATGCCCCGCATGAAGAATCATCTGCAAATCGCTCTGCTCGGTGCGTGTGGGCATGCCTGTGCTCGGGCCTGGCCGCTGCACCTCTGCAACCACTATGGGCACCTCAAGCATTCCCGAGAGGCTAAGCCCCTCTACCATGAGGTCAAATCCGCCGCCGCTGGTGCCGGTCATCGCCCTGGCCCCTGCAAAGCTTGCGCCTATGGTGAGCAGGATGGCTGCAATTTCATCCTCTGTCTGCTTTACAACTATATTGTATTCCTGGTCATGCTCAGCCATGAAATTCAATATGCCTGTTGCAGGAGTCATTGGATATGCTGCGTAAAATTTGCAGCCAGCCTTGACTGCGCCAATGGAAAACGAATCTATGGCAGTCAAGAGGATATGTCCGTTCGGCTTGCGCTTTTCAAGTCGGTAGCCGAATGCCGGCTCCGGGTATTTATCTGCGATATAATTATATCCCTCTTCAGCAGCCTTCTGATTTATCTCCACAACCTTGCCGCTCTTGCCGCCGAACTGGGCCTTTATGGAATCCATCAGGATATCCAGGCCGAAGCCGGTGATGGCAAAGCTTGCGCCGGCTCCCACCATGTTCCTGGCAATCTCATTGCCCTGCACTTTTTTCACAAGGTCAAGCATGGGCACTGCGTAGAGCCGCACATCCTTCCTGAAATAATCAGTGTTTGCAATGGCATTCGAATCGTATAGGATGCAGCCATCAGGGGTAACGAATTGCTGGTGGAGCCTGACTGTCTCGTCATTGAGCGCCACGAGGATGTTAATGTATTTGCGATGGGACGTGAGGGGTTTCTCGTTTATCCTTACATGGAGAAAATTGTGGCCGCCCCTGATGAGGGACGGGTATTCGCTGTTGGCAAATGCGTGGAGCCCTGAGCGCACTGCTGCGGTTGCAATCAGCGTGCCGGCCGACAGGATGCCGAAGCCTGCCTCGCCGCCAACACGCCAGGTCAAATCATTTATTTTCATCGATACACCCCTAAAAACATCAGATTTTGCGAAGAGCCATAGAGCATGTATCAGCATGCGAGAGCTATCGGCGACAACAGGCGATCGGCGACAACAGTCGGCGAGCTATGCTGCAACAGCAGCATTTTATCGACCCGCAGGTCGATTCAACCGCCTGTGAAGCAGGCGGTACACAGATTGAGCCTGATGGCTCAATAGCGCCGCATGCAGCAACGCTGCATTCGGTGGCTCATTCGCAAATCCAGTTTTCGCTTGATAGCGAAAATCTCAAGGACTGTTGTCCTTGAATTCTCGTGAGGCCACTGCCAATCCATCCACCTGCGAAGCAGGTGGTATCGGAAAGTCCCGCAGGACTTTTCGAGCTATGCGCCAACTGGTGCATTCAATTCTCTTGGCCTCCCGATAA
>MNVF01000034.1 GCA_001871535.1 Candidatus Micrarchaeota archaeon CG1_02_49_24 | reverse complement strand
CCCGAGCCCTGTGTGATTCCATGGGTGCCCGGGCGTCGGGTTTGCCGCTCAGCATTGCCGTATGGCAAACCTCGCTTCAGAATGTCAAGGTCAAGGTTGGCTCTTCGAAAAATCTGATTGGGATAAGCGGCGATGAATTAACAAAATATCTGTAAATTTTACTCAGCTCATTCAAGCTCAATCGTTGCAGGCGGCTTGTTTGTAATGTCATAGGTTACTCTTCCAACCTCAAGTATCTCATTGGTAATCCTTGAGCTTATCCTCTCCAGGGTTTCCCAATCCGCCTTTGAGAAATGAGCAGTCATCCCGTCAAGGCTGCCTACAGCGCGAACCACCAGCGTATATTTGTAAGAGCGCTCATCCCCCCTCACACCCACTGTTTTCACAGGCAGGAGAGCTGCAAAATACTGCCAGGGTTTTTCCATTTTCCCTGCTTTGGCAGATGCTTCCATCTCCTCTTCGACGATTTTGCATGCTTTTTTAACGATATCAGCCTTGTCTTTGGTAACTTCGCCGACAACTCTCACAGCCAACCCTGGCCCGGGAAACGGCTGCCTGGAATAAACACTTTCAGGGATTCCCATCTCTTTGGCAACCGATCTGACTTCATGCTTGTAAAGGTCGCGCAGCGGCTCAATGAGCTTCAGGCCCATTTTCTCAGGCAGGCCGCCCACATTGTGGTGGCTCTTGATGGTATCGCGCATCCCGCCGCCGCTCTCAATCCAGTCAGGCCCTATTGTTCCCTGGAAAAGGTATTCTGCCTGGATTTGTTTGGCATGCTCCTCAAAAACAGTGATAAATAGCTTGCCGATTATTTTCCGTTTCTTTTCGGGGTCAGTTATTCCTTTAAGGGCTCTAAGGAACCTTTCGGATTCATCAGCCACAGTCAGGTTTATTCCCAATTTTTCAGCAAGCTGCTCGGCATATTCTTTTTCGCCGATGCGTATCAGGCCGGTGTCGACAAAAATGGCATGGAGGTTCCTGCTGATTGCCCTGGTGGCGAGGGTGGCGGTGACCGTGCTGTCCACCCCCCCTGAGAATGCGCAGATTGCCGGCCCGTCCACCTCCTTTTTGATGGACGCCAGCGTCTCATCTATGAACTTCTTTGTGTCGAGTGCCATGATTAGTTAAATGAGGCAAAATTTTTATTGGGAGGGTGCAATGTAAACCACGCTGTCTCCCCGGATGAGGATGGTGCCTATACCGCGGGTGACTTCCCCATTGACAAGCTCTTCGGCCTTTTCCAGCACGATGTTCATGTGCACGTCGTAGGATGCCATGACCCCACGCAGCTCCTTTCCGCCCTTCATCCCGATTGCTACCCGGTTGTTCAGGGAGTTGTTCAAAATATCAAACGGTCTTTTTTCCATGGTTCACGCACCTCTCATTTCAAAAAAATCAAACTAATTAGACTTTCAAAAAGGTATAAGCGAGGTTTGCCCTGAGCAAATGCATAGGAGCAAACCCAACGCCCAAGCGAGTCAATGTTCGCTATAGGGCTTGGGTCGCTTAACCTTTTTGGAGTTAATTGAATGAATAAATAATTTTTAATTGTTTGCAAACTGGCTGCGCCGCATTATCCTTACTCAAGGCATGTTTTTAAAACATTCCCGACAACAATATTGCCATGCCAAGTGCTATTGGTGTGTTTGGGGGGGCAAAGGGCAAATATTAATTCTGCCGGAGTGCATGAGGTTTGGCGCGCCAAGGCGACCGATGCTGTCAGGGGTTTAATTACTCAGTCACCTTATCTTGAAACATTGATTGGCAAAGGTCCGCTCAGAAGCAAACTTAAAACCGCTTGTTTCCATCCGTTTAGAAGCGCACAGCTTTTGCAGGAGAGGTTGCGTGCATTCAACATGGCAAGGGCAACCGAACAAAATTTGGCAATTGCCGAAGAGAGGCCGACAGCACAAAATGTCGCCGGCTGGATTGCTGAAAACCGGGCGCATTTTCAAGGTCCTCCCGGAGAAGCAATTTGGCTTGGCGTATCTGACATATTTCGCATATTGGATAGGCAAGGCGATTTTCCGCATTCAGCCCTTTTCAAGCATCCCCATCCATTGGCAGTTGTTTCGTCAGCTCTTCGCATGCTCATGGGGCGCGGCGTTGTTCAGCAACGGATTATTGAAGCCGGCAGAACTGGTGGGCTAGACGATTCCTCTTCACAGTTACAACCTGAATTGGTGTATTTGGTTTATCAGGAAGGGCAAACTGATTTCCTGAATGGGCCTGTGGCTCTTTTAGGTTCCAGATTAGATGCCCTTTTTGGAAGCAAACAAAGAATCACGGTGAATGATGTTCATGTATTTTTGTCCGAAGCTGCTGAACAACCAGGAACTGATGCTGGCGGGCTTTTGAAATCTGAAAGACTGGTCGAGTTTATAGAATCAGCATTGGCTCTGTTGGCAGCACATGGGCAATTGCTCAAAGTTGCATCCTTAGTTGGAGAATCATTATGGGTGTGCGGGTTTGCTCAGGAATCAGAACGGTAGATGATTTTTATGGTAAGCGGCATGGTCAGGCAATTGGATTCGCAATGGATTGGCCCTAGTTATGTTCCTAGAATTTTTAGTTCCAGGCCTGTTAGTCTCAGGCATTCAAATCACCGCAATGCCATGCGGCGCCGTGGTTCTAAAGCATATTTGGAAGGTGTGAGTGTATCACTCACCATACCATCAAGGTATGCTGGTTTCCGCCGGCTTATTTCAACAATAGCGAGAACCTGTGCCAGCCTGGATTTGCGTGCCCGTGACCAAAGGAATACATTGTCTGTTGAGCCTGAATTGATTAAATCAGTTGCAGAATATGTTGCGGCTCATTTAGATGGCGTGAAAGATAGAAAGGGGCGGATAACGGTTGCAAGCGTATGGTCGCATATTGACCAGATGGATATGATGGAATTGCCTATTGTGGCCATGCATCTGTTTGTTCATCCTAATCCAAAAAGGATTGCCAGGGCGGCATTGGAACTCTTGGAAGAACGAGCGGTCCTACGAAGGCAGTCATCCGATTATGCACAATTGGCAGACGCCATGGGAGACTCCGGACTTTTTCATCGTGAAGTCGGCAGAGATACGGCGCCCTTCGGGCGCCGAGTGAATGCCGACAGCCGACTTCACGAGAATTTTGCGAAGAGCCACCGCCTGTGAAGCAGGCGGTATTGCTCATTCGCAAAATCTGAAGGGGGTTCTAGGGGTCTCCCCTAGGGCGAAAAGAGTTCTGCCTGCTTCGCAGGCTGGTGTTTTTCGCAAATTGTGAGGGGAGTTTGAGGGGGCGGCGAAACGCCACCTCATAAGTCTTTTTCTTCAGATGTAATAACTAGCTCAGCGGCGGCGCTGCCCGCTTGCGCGGGCAGGTAAGTCATTGTCTATTCCGCCGCTGGATGTGAAAACATGGTTAGCATGAGCTTTGAAGAAATAAAAACCGATGCCCGGTATAACTGGCAGCACGTGTATTTTGTGTCAAAGAAACGTCGTCGTGTCTTCTTGAAGGAGAAGACAAGGGCAGCCTGCAAGGCTGCCTTTGAAGATGCGGCGCAGCGGTTTGGGTTTGAGATAAGAGAGCTAGGTTTTGGTGGAGATTATACGCACGTTCATATTATGTTAAACGTGCCATCTAGGTTTTCGATGCAGCAGACAATTCAGATTTTCAAGAGTCATAGTGCGTCAAAGATTTTTGAGTTGATTCCAAATTTTTTGAAGATGTATCCTGACAGAGAGTTTTGGAGTGGCTGGAGGTATTACGGAAGTGTCGGTCCCATGACTGAACAAGTCGTCAAAGAATATATCAGAAGGCAAGACGTTTCGCAGAAGAAACTGCCAGAGTTTACATAAGCGAGCCTGCGTGATACGGCGGCTATCAGCCGCCGAGAAGTAG
>MNVF01000068.1 GCA_001871535.1 Candidatus Micrarchaeota archaeon CG1_02_49_24 | reverse complement strand
GCCACTGCAACATCTCCGGAAGCGTTACTTCCCGTCGTCCCGACGGTAGCTCTTGTGAGTATCAGATTTTCCGAAGAGCCTCTCTCGCTGATGCGAGAGACCCTGCACAATGTGCAGGGTATGAAGGCTCATTCGGAAATCCAGTTTTCGCTTGATAGCGAAAATCTCAAGGGCTGTTGTCCTTGAATTCTCGTGAAGTTGGCGCTTGGCATTCATCCCCGCCCGAAGGGCGGGGTATTCTGCCAACTTCACGATAATATAAGTGAGTGTCAAGTCGAAGATGCACTGGTAGTTAATCTAGTTTTTCTGGCAAAAACATTAAAGTTATCTGCCGATCTGAAATTGATCGCACGCCAGTTGCAATTAAAGTCAGGTGAAGAACGAATTGATCTACTTCTATCCAGTGGTAAATATCTATGCCTAGTTGAGTTAAAAGTGGTTAAGTTTTCAGAAGATTGGCTAAGGCAAATTATTTCTTACCGAGACGAGTTGTTAAATCTTCAAAATGTGGGTGAATTAATATCAGGTGATATTTTGTCTTTTTTGTTGGTAACTGATGCAAGGGAAAACGATATTAAATTAGCGAAACAAAGCGGCGTTGAGGTGATCGTGTATCAACCGATAGACGTCCTGAAAGATTACTATGAAAACCTGTCCGCCATTGCATCATTCCTTAGAATTCGGCCAAATGATTATGGTGTTTTTAGTTTGGGGTTAATCAATCGTGCATTACTCCAATTGAGTGATGGCGTCACGAAACAAGGAGTGATTGCAGAAAAAACGCAACTTTCAAAACAGAGTATCCATAACCATTTAAAAATTGCAAAAGAGTTCGGCTTGGTACGCGAGAGGGATAAGCATTATTTTCTCACCGATATTGGGGATGTATATGCGCAAGCTTGCAAGAAAGACGCACGTATAGATCAACTCAGCGAAAAACAAATAGAAATATTAAAGCATTTTGTAGCTGGAGATCCATTCTATTCATCGACCGTTTTCGGTGTTTACTCTATAGTTGAGAGCGCATTCTTGCTCGCTAGAAATTCCTATCCGATTGAATTATCAGACTTAAGGGGCATGTTCCAAAATGTGTCTGGCAAGGTCAAAGAATGGCAGGCGAAAAAATCTTTAAGCACGGCAACTTATACATTTCTGAATTTCGCAATTGATTTGGGATTACTTGGTAAGATTGGTCAGCAAGTAGTCATTACACCGTCAGGGTTTAGATTTATCCTAATGCTTCAATTGCATAAGAGTATTGAAATGGTCGAGAGTTTATCAACTAAAACCTGAACCTCGGTGAATATATGAAGAGATATAAATGCACAAACTGTGGATACGCAGGAAAGAATCTTGTCTATCAGTTCACAGACTACACATATTGCCTAGCTTCAAACGAAGAAGAGCCAACATACGGTGGAGAGACACCTGCATGGGTGAAAGAAAAAAATACTGGAGATGGAACAATAGGCAACCCAGTCGGCTGCCAGAAATGCCATGCATGGGGTGTAGACAAGTTTGAAGCTATATGATACGGAAAACGAAAAAGTAGATTCTTACGTGTACCCACTGTAAGTATTGGCTAACCCGGCAAATTGTAATGCAAATTCGAATCGCAGCCCTCATTGTATTGCGCAGGCGTGAGCAGTAATCGCAGGTAGCCGACATAGGGGATTGTGAAGACAACGCGGCCAACCACCTGTTTTTCAGAGGCAATGGAATTCCTTTTTCCGCTGGCTGGGTCATAAAATTGAAAGTCAAACAGGGGATTGTTGTCTCCTTTTGTGAGATAATAGAAAGTTGGCTTTGTGTCCATCCCCTGCCCGACAACGCGGATTTTCAAATAAACCCTGTGAATCACATCGCCTTCCATGAACGCATCACCGGCATTGGGGTTGTAAACAATCACGCTGTTTGAGTAGTTTGGATGGAAAATCGAGGTGCCTGCGCCTGTGCTCACTTCCAATTTGGCGACGCAGGGAACCAGGTAGGTTGCGCCCTTTATTTTGCGGTAGCATTTGTCGATGTGCATGCTGAGGGGGCCGTTGCTTTCAATGATGCCATTGTCAAATGCACTTATATTGCAAAATGGGTCAGTGGGCCTGCCATTGCAATAAGAGAAATATGTTTGCCTGCCGGTGCCTACTTCTGCAATGACGCCGGAACCGCCGGTAATTTGGGACAAGATTGTATGATTGAGGTTGATTCTGTTGAATTCCTCCTGGGTCAGGGTGAGAGTGGGCGCGGCTAGCGCACCTGCATCTGTGCCTGCGAGCAGAATCATGTCGCCCCTCTGCATGTTGGGAAGCATGCTGCAGGAAATGATGGCATTTACAGGCGAGCGCGTGAACAGCAGGAAGCTGAGCACCGCCCAGAGAACCAGGACATATCCGATGGTGGTTGCATAGGAAAAGACTTCGTTCCTGAAGCCGTTTGCCAGCACTGAGGCGAAGAAATCTTTCAGGAGAAGGGCAAGCACGCTGATGAGGACAAAATAGGGCATGCCCAGGAAATAGAGGACAACCGAGCCTGCAAGCAGGGCATAGAGATATTCGTCCTTAATTGGGAGAAATTTTTTCAGGGGCTCGAGCTTTGCTGATATAGCCAAGTCATAGCTTTCTTTATAGAGATATTTGAGGCTGGCAAATATACCCAGGGTGATTAGGGATACATAAACAAGGAATTGGTTGCCAACAAGAAAGAATGCCATTGCCGAGAATGCAAGCAGCACGGGAAAAGCGCGCTCGCCCCTGAGCAAGACTATCGCCCGCACAAGAAAGCTCTCAGCCATTTAACCACCTAACCACTTGCCTATTTCCTGATTCCAGACCGTATGGAATCAAAAGTTTTGGACGCTTTCTTCACTGCATCGGCAACTATCTTCGAGACATCCTTTTTCTCAGACCTGAGAATAAGCTTGGGATGGGATAGCTGCGGGTGCTCAAGCGTGCAGCCTGCGAACTCCACATCCTTGTCAGCAACGGCATAATCCCGAACCACTGAAAGGACTGCAGGATCGCCGCCAACAAATTCAAGCTCAAGATAGTTTTTTTCCTGCTTCAGAACCTTAGTCTCACCAGACACACAATCACGCTCCGTAAATAATAATTAACCTCACGATTAGAGGTTTTCAACCTTATATCTCTCAAGGATACCTCTTAGATTTCCGTAATACGGGCTTATTAGCCTGCCTTCAGGGAGGTTGCAGCCTGCAGTGCATTTGAGAATGGGCCGCTGGCCTGAGTTGTCAAGCTTGAGGGGTTTCTTGCAGCGGGTGCAAAATGCCAGCACAACGCCATAATCCGGCTTTTTCAGGGTGATATTGGTGCCCAGCTTGTTGACCTTTGAAACTTCTCCGTAAATGATATCGCCAACCTTGGCAACGTCCCTGAGCTTGTCCACGTAGAAGGGCGCTGCCTCAGAAACATGGACAATGCTCGGCATGGGATATATTACACGCTCATTGGAGATGGGTTTCACAGTCAGAAGCATGATTGGGTCAAACGCATCGTCTACACGGGCAAACACGGGCTCGCCAAGCCTTATCTGCCTTGGGGACCGCGGATTGGTTATGTGGGCATCCCGTTCGCTCTGAGCGCCCATCAGGGTGGCAATTATGACACCGCCCCTGGAATAGGTGCCCTCCCCCTGGAGATATTCCTCCTCAGTGCCTATCTGGGTGCCTGGGAACACAACTTTGGTTTGAGTAGTCATTCAAAATCACTTTTAGTTAGCTTTGTTGCTAGAATATAATCAGGATGTTATTTAAATATACAAAAGTCTATAAAAACTTGATATATAGATAGATAGTTATAATATTAATAAACATGTGGTATCCATATGGCAGAAAAGGAACGAATGCTCATCATTTGCGTTGACAGGGACAACGACCTGTACGAGAAAGTGAAAACCCGTGGTCCAGTCATAGGAAGGGAGGCAAACCTGAACGCAGCCATGCGCCTGGCCCTCCATGATCCCCAGGACCCGGATGCAAACACCATATTCGCAGCCCTGAAGAAATTTGACGAGCTTGAGAAGGAATATACCACCCAGGTGGTGACCTTCACAGGGGATGCAAAGCTGGGCATGAAGGCAGATAAAGAGATTAGCAACCAACTGGATAGGGTGCTCCAGGAGTTTCCTGCAGATGGGTGCGTATATCTGTCAGACGGCGCATCTGACGATGAGATATTGCCGGTCATAACCTCGCGCATCAAGGTCATTTCAGTCCAGATAGTTTTCATGAAGCAGGCAAAGGAGCTTGAGAAAACCTACTTTATCATTCTGGAGAAGCTCAAGGACCCTTATTATGCACGGATTATCTTCGGTGTGCCTGCCATCCTCCTGCTGATATTCTCCCTGAGCGCCCTATACAACCTGAGTTTGAGCGCGTTTGGCATAATCATAGGCATCTATCTGCTGACCAAGGGCTTTGGCATTGAGGAGAAGATTATAGAATTCTTCCAGAATATGAAAATTTCATTTGACAGCATCTCAAGCACACTCTATATCCTTTCGATGCTGCTGATACTCATCGGGTTTTGGAGCGCTTACCAGGAATACATTAGGCTTGCGGGCAGCTCGCTGATAAAGGAGGGCGCCTATGCATTGAGGGGATTCCTCACATTGCTTCCGTTTGCAACCATCGTGTATGCCACGGGCAAGCTCATTGACCTGGCATCCGAAAACAGGAGGCTGCTCATATTCAGCAGTCTAGTTTACCTGCTGTCAATCCTGCTAATCTGGCTCATTATGAGCATGACGGTCAACTGGATAATAAGCGATGAGCCCGCATTCACCGAGCTCATAACAAACACCATAATAATCGTGGTTAGCGGCTATGTGGTGACCTATCTCCTGTTTGCCATGAAAAATGATTTCATTGCCAAGGCCAATATCGAGAACAAGGAAGCGCAGTCGCAGATTGGCGCATACCTGGGCAAGATAATCGGCAAGGATTTGAAGAAAGAGCTGATTTACATACAAACTCCATTTGGCTCAAAGGTGCAGGTGCCATTCAATAAGATAATGAGCATTGAGGAAAGGGTTATTGTTGAGACTTAAAGATATATCTTGTCATGATGGTCGAAATCATAGAAGATTATCTTATCCTCTGATTCAATATAGTGAAAGGTCAAAACAAATGGCCCGAGGACATGCACCCGCTTGAGGTGCTGCATGGGCTTCCTGAGATTTTTGTAATGGTTTACATCTGCGCAATCGAGGATTTCATTCATTTTGCCCATAAGCGCATCATAGGTTTCCTTATCTTTTTTCAAGAGCTTATCCACCTTTCCCCGCAGATGCTCTTTAACGGAGAACTCACGCATTCTCTATCTCCTTCCTGAATTCAGCAAAATTCTTGTAAGTTTTGGACTTGCCTTCGCGCTCGATTTTCTTCAGCTTGGCAACATACTCAGGCCTGAGTTCAGGCTCAAGGATATCATCACCATATTCACGGACAACAAGACTTATGGCTTCGGATTTATCCTTGAGGCCGTATTTGGCTTTAACGACGTTAAGTATCCGGTTTATGTGCTCATCAATATATATGACAGCTTGCACCATATTACATCACATATATATTATATGCATATGGAGTATATAAAACTTCTGCTTAGGTCGGCTTAAATCATCACGACATAAATACCTTTGCCAATCAGCTCGGCCTTTATTATCGCCCGGTGCACGAACCGCTCTGCCAATTTGACGGATTTTTCAACATCCATCCCTTTTGCCATGTAGGAAGCAATGGCGCTTGCAAGCATGCAGCCAGAGCCGTGCAATTTTTTGTCAATGAAGTTCTTTTTGTAGGATTTGCAGCGGATTTTTGAATTGCGCTGTGGCACAATTGAATTCGCCTGCTGGTGAATAGCTCGGCGATTGTTATCGCCGATAGCTCTCGCATCCGTCGGATGCTCGATTCCATCTTTTTCAAATGCAAGCACGTCATGGACGATGGGGCCCGCTTTTATTGCCTTAACCAGCACGTATTTCGCCCCGAGGGAGATGATTTCCTTTGCGGCAAGCTTTGCGCTTTTCATGTCAGTGACTTCAATGCCTGAAAGCTGCCCTGCCTCATGGAGATTTGGGGTGGCAACCGCAACATTTTTCAAAAAGGATTTCATTGCATTCAATGATTCAGCTTCAGCATTTCCGGCAAATTTATAGGTGTCTGCCTGTGCAGTCATCACCGGGTCAAGCACGATTTTTTTGCCGCCAACAAGCCGCCCGATTATTTCAAAGTGCTTCGGATTTGTAACCAGCCCGATTTTGACAACCTCAAACTGGAAGTCGTCAACCACTGCGGCTATCTGCGCCTCAAGCATGGAATCGCTGACGCTTTCGGCTGCGCGGACGCCCTGCGTGTTCTGCGCGGTGATGCAGGTGACTGCAGTGGCCGCATAGACGCCTATTGACTGTGCTGTTTTCAGATCGATTTGAAGGCCTGCCCCTGAATCGGAGCTGGAGCCGGCAATTACTAGCATGATTGGCAAAGAAGGCATGAATGAATTATGCACACCATCAATTTTAATTTTAATTGCATAAGTCATGCCATGATGCCCAGCGAAAAAACAACCGAAGGTTTGATGAGAATCGCCATTGCCGAAGCAAGGAACGGCATGCGAAGAGGCGATGGCGGGCCTTTTGGTGCGGTTATTGCGAAAATTGGCAGCAATGGAAAGGCAACCATTGTTTCAAAAGGGCATAATTCCGTGTTCGTTGCGCCAGACCCCACAGCCCACGCAGAAGTGGTTGTCATCAGAAAGGCTGCGAAAAAGCTGGGGAAGGAAAAGCTGGGGAAAGACTATTTGGTGGTGGCAACCACTGAGCCGTGCCCGATGTGTGCAGGGGCGATTAATTGGGCCGGGATATCAAACCTTGCCTATGGCACCGGCATCAGAGATGCAAAAAAATTCGGGTTCTGGGAAACAGATGTGGCGGCAAAAAAAATCCTCAGGAAAGGGAAATTGAAAAATTTGAAGATAGTTTCGGGTGTTTTGAGGGGAAAATGCCTGCGGCTGTTTAGCGAGTATGAAAAAATTGGCAGCAAAAAGTATTGAGCGCTGGCTGCGGAACGCTTAATCCGGCTCTTCGGCAAATGCCTTTATTGCCTCAAAGTTCTCGACAATCATCCTTGCCTTGCCCTTGCCAAAACTGAAGCCGTATTTGTCAGTTTCGTCGCGCTTCATAACGAAGAGCTTCTTTCCCTTGAATTCACCGTATTCCACAATAGTCATAGAATTGCCTCCTTTATCCCCCTAACTGGTGGTCAAATGCGCGCACTAAAAAGCCGAAAGCCGTGCTCGATAATCATTTTAACTTCCATCTGTATAAAAAGTAATGCCTGTGATGAACATGAACAACCACTGACTAGTGATGAGAACCGACAGCGTCTGAGGCATTAACTAATATTTATAATCTGTTGAGCACAATTATTACAGAGAAACATATTGTTTTCCTGTTTACTGAGAACCCTTAGTTAGTTAAAGGGTTTCAAGGGAAAAAAGATGGAGTTGAAAAAACCAGAACCCCAATAATCCGAGGGGGTTCCAGGGGGATCGGAACCTGATAAGGTTACGATGCTTTTCGCCAAAGGCGATTCAATCGGACAACAGTCCGATACAGCCCGAAGCAACTCTTCGGGTTCCCATGGGCCTCGATAGCTCAGTTGGTAGAGCGCCTGGCTGTTAACCAGGATGTCGTTGGTTCGAGTCCAACTCGAGGCGATAGGCTTTAGGTTCGTATTATAAGGAATAGCAAATCCTTCGCGGAAAGAAAAGGTAAACACATGGTTTCTAACTTGACTCAAACCGAAGAAGGCGTGTGGGAGATGCCCAAGGAGGGCGCAATGCGCGTGCCTGCCAAGGTATTTGGCGTCGAACCTCTAGTGAAAATGATGGAACGCGACCGCACATTCAGCCAATTGAGGAACGTGGCGACCCTGCCAGGAATTATCAACTATGCCATGGTCATGCCAGATGCGCATGAAGGATATGGCTTTCCCATAGGCGGCGTGGCAGCATTTGACCCTGACAACGGCGGAGTGGTTTCGCCCGGCGGCGTTGGTTATGACATAAATTGTGGCGTAAGACTTATAAAAACGTGTCTTTCTATTGAGGAGGTCAAGGCAAAGACCCCTGAGCTTGTCAAGGCGCTTTTCAGGAACGTGCCCAGCGGCGTTGGCAGCAAGGGAAAGCTCAGGCTTACACCGGATGAATTGAAGCGCGCAGTCACAGAAGGGGCCGGGTATGTCATAAAAATGGGCTATGGCTGGGACGAGGACAAGGACAGGTGCGAGGAATACGGGAGATTGGAGGGTGCGGACCCTTCGGTCCTGAGCGACATGGCCATCCAGCGCGGCGCACCCCAATTCGGCACTGTCGGCGCTGGCAACCATTTCGTGGAGATTGAGGATGTTCATGAAGTATTCAATGAAAGCGTGGCAAAATCATTCGGCCTGGAGAAGGGCAGGGCGGCAGTCCTCTTCCACTGCGGCTCCCGGGGGTTCGGCCACCAGGTGTGCTCTGATTACCTGAAAGTCATGCACGAAGCCGGCAGGAAATACAAAATCAACCTGCCTGACATGGAATTGGCCTGCGCGCCCCTTGGAACAGCTGAGGCAGACAGCTACCTGAAGGCAATGGCCTGTGCGGTCAACTATGCATTCTGCAACAGGCAGGTCATGACCCATTGGATACGGGAGACGTTTGGCCAGGTATTCGGCAATGCAGCAGTGGACGAAATGCATGTGGTTTATGACGTTTGCCACAATGTGGCAAAATTCGAGGAGCACGAGGTCAACGGCAAGAGGATGACCGTTTGCGTGCACAGGAAGGGCGCCACACGGGCATTCCCTGCAGGAAGGAAAGAGGTGCCGAAAATCTACCGCGACGTCGGCCAGCCTGTGCTAATCCCCGGCAGCATGGGCACGTTTTCCTATGTGCTCGCGGGCAAGGAGGGCTCCATGAAGAAATCATTCGGCTCCTCATGCCATGGCAGCGGCAGGGTGATGAGCAGAAAGGAAGCAATCAGGACTTTTAAATCATCTGATTTGCAGGAAAAACTGAAAACCGAGAGAGGCGTGATTGTGCAGGTGAGCGAGTTGGATTTGCTTGCAGAGGAGGCGCCCGGCGCTTACAAGGATGTGGACAGCGTGGTCAGGAGCGTGCAGATTGCAGGCTTGACTGACGCAGTGGTGAAGCTGAAACCTGTTGGGGTTGTGAAAGGGTAGCAAAAAGAGGTGTGTGAAATGGCTGAAATGAAAATCTACCATGACGAAGACGTGAATACTGATTATGCCAAGGGCAAGGTCATTGCCATCATAGGCTATGGCATCCAGGGAACCGCCCAGGCAAAGTGCTGGCGCACATCAGGATATAAGGTGATTGTGGGCTCAAGGGAGGACCCATCTGCTGTGAGGGCACGGGAGGATGGGTTTGAGGTTTATAGCATTGCCGAGGCGGCGAAAAAGGCGGATGTCATCTGCATGCTTATCCCAGACATGACGATGAAAAAGATTTACGAGGAGCAGATAAAGCCGACAATGGGCAATGGCAAGACGCTCTATTTCTCCCATGGGCTGAACATCACCTACAAATTCATCGTGCCGCCCAAGGAGGTGGATGTGATAATGGTTGCGCCCAAGGGACCTGGCAAAAAGGTGCTTGAGACCTACCAGGAGGGTTTCGGGACCCCTGCGCTCATTGCAATTGCCCAGAACGCATCCGGCAGGGCAAAGGAGGTTGCGCTGGAGCTTGCCAAAGGACTGCATGCGACAAAGGCAGGAGTTTTCGAATCGACCTTTGACCAGGAAACATACACTGACTTGTTCGGAGAGCAGGCAGTGCTCTGCGGCGGTTCAGTGGAGCTGGTAAAGGCAGGGTTCGAAACATTGGTTGAGGACGGATTCCCGCCTGAGATGGCATATTTCGAAGTGCTCCATGAATTGAAGCTCATTGTGGATTTGGTGCAGCAGGGCGGCCTGGAGTTCATGTGGGACCGGGTATCCGAGACTGCGCGCTACGGCGGCAGGACACGGGGCAAGCGCATAATCGACGCTTCCACCAAGCAGAGGATGAAGGAAATCCTGAAAGAGATAAAGGATGGCACCTTTGCCAGGGAATGGGTGGATGATTACAATGCAGGCATGCCCAAGTTCAGGGAGATGAAGGAAAATGAATCAAAGCACCAGATTGAGGTTGTGGGCGCGAGGATACGGAAGCTGTTTGAGCTTGAAAATAAGTGAAAATGGCAGCCGGCAAAAGCGATTGTGCAACTCGGAAACGGCCTTTTACTGAATCAACTGCTTAAGCTCACTCAGAACTGCCTGAACCCTCCCAGCTTCGGCCGGGCCTATTGACAGTTCGTTTTGGGCCATAGCCAGCTCAACCTTGGTCACAAGAGCTCTATATTCTGACATATAAACATTTGTATACGCCAAGATTATTAGCTGCTCAGGGTTCACCTCGTCATCAACCGGAATGTCAGTGTCAAGTCTATCTCATCACTGCAGCCAGCCTATTTATTGTTATTTTTGCTTTTTACATGTATCCCCATACCTGCTGAATCCAGAAGCGCCTCTGCGAATGCCTCTGAAAGCGTCGGATGGGCGCGGATAGTGCCTGTAATTTTGTCAACCCCAAGCTTAGTCCGTATGGCAAGCGCTGGCTCTGCAATCAAATCGCTGGCATGAACACCTATAATAGCTGCCCCTATCAAGTTCCCATCTTTAACGAACACTTTCACAAACCCGTCTGTCTCTCCCATGGCATTTGCCTTGCCATTGGCAATAAACGGGCATTTCCCGATTTTAACCCCTTCATTCTCTTTAATATCCCCAACTGTTGCAATCTCAGGAAACGTAAACACGCAGCTGGGAATAACAGAATAATCCATTCCCTTTTTATTCTCATAACCCAGTATGTTTTCAGCTGCGACTATCCCATAGGCGCTGGCAACATGAGCCAGGCCGCCGCCAACAGCGTCGCCTATGGCATAAACACCTCCGATATTGGTTTTCATTTTTTCATCAACAAGTATCCCCTGTTTTCCAACGTTCACTCCAATCTTATCCAACCCAGCTGGAAAGACCGGCTTCCTGCCCACTGACAAAAGGATTTTGACGGCCTCAATCCGCCTGCCGCCTGCAATAATCTGATTCCCATTGACGCTGTCAACCTTGCAATTAGTGAAAACATCAATCCCTTTCCTTTTCATGCACTTCTCGAGGGTCTCGGCTATCTCGTTTTCCCCTATCCTTGGCAAAAGCCGCCCATCTGCCTCAATTATTGAAACCTTTGACCCGAACGAATTGAAAATTGAGGCAAATTCGCATCCGATATACCCGCCGCCGATGACAGCAAGGGTTTCCGGCATGGTTTCAAGGTTAAGAAGGCCTGGGCCTGAGAGCACATGCCCCCCAAACCTGATATGCGGGAGCTCAGCATCACAGCTGCCTGTGGCAATGACAATATTTGTTCCATTAATAAGTTTTTCACCAACTTCAACCTGATTTACGCTAACCAGTTTCGCCTCTCCTTTGACAACATCAACATTATTTGATTTCAAAAGAAACTCAACGCCCTTATTTGACCTGGCAACTGCATTTTTCATCCTTTTCTTTGCTTCCTCAAAACTCAAACCTTTGTCAGCTGATGCATGCAATGCCTTGGTGGGAATGCAGCCGGCATTGGCGCACACGCCGCCTAAATCAGCTTTCTCAATGAGGGCAACCCTGCCGCCCAACTGGGCTGCTCGGATGGCGCAGACATAGCCGCCTGGGCCGCCTCCGATAATTACGAGGTCGTAAAAGTGTTCATCTGACATGCTCACACCCTCTTTTCAAACAGCCATTCGGTTGAGGAATATTTGTCATTTGCAAACTTTTCAGCGAGCAAAAGCTCCTCAGCTGTCACTGCGCTGGGCGCCAATTGGGCATTAAATTGTTCTGCAAACCCTTGCTTAATCCCATCCGAAACATTATCGAAAGGCATATTCAATCCAACTACCCGTTCCTTCACATTCTTAATTATTTTGTCTTTCATTTTTTCATCTGGCACTTTCAGGATGGAGAACATTTTCTCAACATCAACTTGCAATAGGATTGTGCCGTGCTGCAGCAAAACGCTTTTTTTCCTTGTTTGCGCGTTGCCGGAGATTTTTTTTCCACCCATAACAATGTCATTCAACGGCGCAAATGCCGCATTTACTCCAACCTTTGCCAATCCCTTAATCACCGCGCCGCAAATCAACTGGTATGACTCCAGGATGCCTGGGGGATAATTTTTTGTGATGAAGGAATAGGTAAGCTCAGTGTCATGAAAAACTGCGCCCCCGCCAGTTACCCTCCTTACGACATCCACTCCCAGCTCCCTGCATTTCTCAACATTTACTTCGTCAGTTACATTCTGGAAATAGCCGAGTGAGACTGCAGGGGGTTTCCAGGAGTAAAGGCGCAGCGTGGGAAGCGTTGTGAGGTTCATGAGCGCCTCGTCTATGCCCATATTCATAAACGCGCTTTTTGCAGGGGTTTCGATTAACCTTATTTTCATCTTTTCCATTCAATCAACCTTTATCGCGCCGATTATCGCCTCAGACATAGTCTCAGCATCAAACCCAAACGCCTCAACACCAGAGGAAAGGAATTCTTTTACTTTTTGCCTTATTTTTTCCTTATTTGTTTCAACGCCAACCAGCATCCTTTCCAAATCAGCTATGCTCTCTTCTGGGTGGAGGAAGAAATCGCCATTGATTTCAATCTCCCTAATCCTGTCGTCATATTTTACCTTAACCTTAATCAGTTTTTGTGCTTTGTAAATGTTTCTTCCATCTCTCATTCAATCGCCATCAATTTGCCCACACATCGCTCAAACAATTCCTTTGCATGGTAGGAGCTTCTGACAAACGGGCCTGAAACCACGCCAGTGAACCCTTTTTTCTCAGCTTGTTGCTTAAGCCATTCAAACTTTTCAGGGGGGACATATTTTTTCACAGGCAGGCAGTGCCTTGCAGGCTGAAGGTACTGCCCGATTGTCAACAGGTCAACTCCGGCATCCAAAAGGGCGTCCATGGTTTTCAAGACCTCTTCATCAGTTTCTCCCAAACCAACCATTAGGGATGACTTTGTGATGATTTTTTCGCTTATTTCTTTCGCCATTTTCAAGACATTCAAAGATTGCCTGTAATTTGCCCGCCTGTCCCGCGCTACAGACTGCAAATTTTCAACGACTTCTATGTTATGGGCAAACACTTCTGGCGAGGCAGATATAATTTTGCGAATCGACTCTTCGCTGCCGGCAAAATCCGGGACTAAGACTTCAACTTTGGCAGCTGGAATTGCTTTCTTTATTTCCGCAATGCATTTTGAAAAATGGGATGCGCCCCCATCTGGCAAGTCATCCCTGTCAACTGAGGTGAGCACCACATGTTTAAGCGCAAGCCCTTTTGCAACCGACGCTATCCGCTCTGGCTCAGTTAAGTCAAGTGGGGATGGTTTGCCTTTTTTTGTCGCACAAAACCTGCAATGCCTCGTGCAGATGTCGCCCATCAAAAGGAATGTGGCAGTGCCTGAGCCCCAGCATTCGCCCCGGTTTGGGCATTTCGCTTCAGTGCACACCGTGTGCAGGCAGGCTGATTTCAGCACGCCGTCAACTGTTGCATAGAGAGCCACTGCGCTGCCTGTAGGAAGCCGTTTTTTCAGCCATTCAGGCTTCACGATTCCACCTTAAATTGGGTTTGCGCGCTGCGGCAACTCCATCGAGCCGCCCGACAGGCGTGGTATAGGGCGCTCCTTTCACAAGCTCGGCAGGCTCGCCTGCGATTTTCCTCATAACGGCAATGAACCCGTCAAGCGTCTCCTTGCCCTCGGTTTCAGTTGGCTCAATCATGAGCGCCTCGTGCACGATTAGCGGGAAGTATATGGTGGGCGCGTGATAGCCATAATCCAGCAGGCGCTTGGCAATGTCGGTGGTATGGACGCCCTCTGAAGCCCTGGCGTCGCCTGAGAGCACGAACTCATGGGCGCAGAGCCTGTCATGGGGGACCGGGTAGCTGCCGCGCAGGGAGGCGAGCATATAGTTTGCATTGAGCACTGCTGCCTCTGCCACTTTTTTGAGACCAGGACCGAGAGCCTTTATGTAGGCATAGGCCTTGACAAGCACTCCGAAGTTTGCATGGAAGGAGCGGACCCTGCCTATGGAATCAGGCTTACTGTAATCAAGGGAATATTCATCGCCTTTTTTCACCACGCGGGGCAGGGGCAGGTATTTCTCAAGGTGCGCCTTCACGCAGACCGGCCCAGAGCCAGGCCCGCCGCCCCCATGGGGGATTGAGAATGTCTTGTGAAGGTTCAGGTGCATCAGGTCAAACCCCTGGTCGCCTGGGCGGGTGATGCCTAGCATGGCGTTCATGTTTGCCCCATCGCAATAGATGAGCCCGCCTTTCCCATGCACGATGCGCACAATCTCAGGCATGTTTTCTTCCATTATGCCCACGGTGTTGGGGTTGGTGAGCATGAATACTGCGACAGTTTCATCCATTGCCTTTTCAAGGGCAGGCAAATCAACGCATCCCTTTTCATTGGAGGGTATGTTGACCACCTCAAACCCGCAAATCGCTGCGCTTGCAGGGTTGGTGCCGTGGGCTGAATCCGGGAGGATAATCTTCTTCCTTTTTCCATGGAAGTGGGCGCGCGCAATCATGAGGGCGGTGAGCTCGCCGTGGGCGCCTGCTGCAGGCTGCAATGTAACTGCATCCATGCCGGTAATTTCACATAGGTCGCGCTCCAATTCGTACATGAGCTGGAGGGCGCCCTGGCAAGTTTCAGCCGGCTGAAGGGGATGGATTGCCGCAAAGCCCTCCAACCTTGAAGCGGATTCATTGATTTTTGGATTGTATTTCATGGTGCAGGAGCCAAGCGGGTAAAATACGGTATCCACCGAATAGTTGCGCTGGGAGAGAAGGGTAAAATGCCTGACGACATCGACTTCGCTTACGTCCGGAAGTGGGAGATTTTTTCTATTAAATGGCGATGGTAATCGATCATTTAATGCCATATCCATTGGCACATAGTTCGTGTTTGTTCCCTCATGCTCAAATATCAATTTGAGTTCGCCTAGTGTTCCACATGCGTCACGTGCCATAATCTCAACCCACCACTATTTTCACAAACTCATCGATATCCTTTTCTGTGATTTTTTCAGTGCAGCAGAGAAGCAATTTGTTGCCCCCGACAGCATAGCCGCCTGCAATCCCCTTTTCCAAAAGCTTTTTGTTGATCTCAGTTTGGTTTTTGCCAGCAGGGCATTCCACCAGAAATTCATTGTAGAATGGCTTTTTGTTAGCGAGGCTGAATCCGTTTTCAGCCAGCTTTGTCTGGAGGAGGTGCGCCATCCTGTAGGAACTGAGCGCAACGTTTCTCAGCCCGGTCTTGCCCAATAAGGAAAGATAGGCGGTTGCGGCAAGCGCGCAAAGTGCCATGTTTGAGCAGATGTTGGAGGAGGCGCGCTCCCTCCTGATGTGCTGCTCCCTTGCCTGCAGGGTAAGCACAAAGCCGCGCCTGCCCTTTGAATCAACAGTGATGCCTGCGAGCCTGCCAGGGATTTTTTTCACAAATTCATTTTTCACTGCCATGAACCCGAAATGGGGCCCGCCGAAGCTCATGGGGCAGCCGAATGCCTGGCCGTCTCCGACAACTACATCCGCGCCTTGTTCGCCTGGAGATCCCAAAATGGCAAGCGAGGTTGGGTCACCGATACAAACTATGAATAACGCGCCAGAAGCATGGGCCTTTTCTACAAACTGCCGCAATGTTTCCACCTCTCCGAAAAAGTCCGGGTTTTGCAGGATAACACATGCGGTATTTGCACCTATATTATCAATTCCGTTCACGATTTTGAGTTCGTGGGCATCGCAATAGGTTTTAAGCGTGCCTAAATAATCGGGATTAAATTCGTTTGCAATTAGGATTTCCTTTCGTTCGGTATGGCTTGCTGCCAGGAACGCAGACTCTGCAAGAGCGCTCGCTCCGTCATACATGGAAGCATTTGCAGCATCCATCCCCGTGAGAAGGCAGATATATGTTTGGAATTCGTAAATGGCCTGGAGCGTGCCCTGGCTGACCTCTGCCTGATAGGGCGTGTAGGCGGTATAGAATTCCGAGCGCGAAATTATGGAATCAACTGCTGCCGGGATATAATGGTCGTAGGCGCCGGCACCCAGGAAATATTTAAGCACCTTGTTTTTTCCTGCGAGCTGTTTCATGTGAGTTGAGACTTCGAGCTCGCTGCCAGTGCCTGCCGTTTCAACATTGAGTTCCCTGGCGAGCCTTGGGCTGAACGCTGCAAAAAGCCCGTCCATTGAGCCAACTCCTATTTTTTCCAGCATTTCCTTTTTTTCCTTTTCAGTCAATGGGATAAAATCCATAAAATCTACCCACACGGCGCAAGAAACAGTTTTCAGGCCATCAGTGCTTGATTCCTTTCACAAATTCATCATAGGCTAATTTGTCCATGAGATTGCCTAGCTCGCCCTGGTTTTCAAGTTTGATTTTTGCGAACCAGCCTTTTTCCTCTGCCGATTCGTTCACCCACTGGGGGTTCTGGCTGAGCCCATCGTTCACTGCGACAACTTCCCCTGAGACAGATGCATAGACGTCAGAAGATGCCTTCATGGAATCAACCAACGCGAGCCTGCCGAACTGCTTGACTTTGGCACCAACCTTTGGCAGCTCAACGGAAACTATGTCGCCCAATTGCTTTTGGGCATAATCGGTTATTCCAACGGTGCCAATGTCGCCTTCAACATTTATCCACTCGTGCTCTTTTGTGAATTTCATCATAATACCCACCTCAATGAATGCAATAATATCAGATTTTGCGAAGAGCCACCGACCCGCAGGGGATCGATGGCAGCAGCCGTCGAGATTTTTGCCAACAGACAAAAAGCCAGCAGGCGAGGGCTATGCTTCAACAGAAGCATTCAACCGCCTGTGAAGCAGGCGGTACACAGATTGAGCCTGATGGCTCAATAGCGCCGCATGCAGCAACGCTGCATTCGGTGGCTCATTCGAAAATCCAGTTTTCGCCAGAGGGCGAAAATCTCAAGGACTGTTGTCCTTGAATTCTCGCAACGGCACTGCGCATT
>MNVF01000095.1 GCA_001871535.1 Candidatus Micrarchaeota archaeon CG1_02_49_24 | reverse complement strand
TTACGTTACTGAATTAGATATCAGATTTTCCGAAGAGCCTCTCTCGCTGATGCGAGAGACCCTGCACAATGTGCAGGGTATGAAGGCTCATTCGCAAATCCAGTTTTCGCTTGATAGCGAAAATCTCAAGGACTGTTGTCCTTGAATTCTCGTGAGGCCACTGCCAATCCATCCACCTGCGAAGCAGGTGGTATCGGAAAGTCCCGCAGGACTTTTCGAGCTATGCGCCAACTGGTGCATTCAATTCTCTTGGCCTCCCGATAATTTTCAATCACTTAACGATAACTAGTTTTTTATGCCTGTTAGTTTGGCAATCTTGTCCACCTTGGCTTTTATCATCTGCTCATTTGCAATGTCGCTCCTGTGCCTGAGCCTGCCTGTGAATAAGGATGTGCCGCGCTCTGCAATTTTCTCGGCTTCCCCAAGTGTTGGCGCAACGCCCACCAATCCGACTGCCCGCGAGCCAGTGGTATATATTTGTCCCTCCTTTTCATAAACAGAGGCAAAATAATACCTGAGATTGCCCGCGATTGTGCCAGCAATTTTTATCGGCTGGTCTTTCAATGGTTTTTCAGGGTATCCGTCTGGCACAAGGTATTTGCATACTGTCGCAAGCGGCTTGAACTTCACCTGCCCCCTGATTCCGCCCAATTCGCCTTTCCCCATTGCCTTGAATACATCAATCAGGTTTCCATCAAACACAGAAAGGACATTCATTGCCTCTGGGTCGCCGAACCTGGCATTGAACTCTATCAGCTTCACGCCATCCTTTGTGATTATAAACTGGCCGTAAAGCACTCCTTTGAACCTGTTTGCCTCGGATGCCATGGCCCTTATTGAACCTTCAATTGCCCTAATGGCTGACTCATAATCATCCTGCGAAAGGAAAGGCAATCTATGGTCTGCGCAGGAATAGGAGCCCATTCCACCCGTATTTTGGCCAGTATCCCCTTCATAAGCCAATTTGAAATCCTGCACCAGCGGCATTGGGATGAATATTTTGCCATCCACAAACGATTGCAATGTGAATTCTTCGCCTACGAGCTTTTCCTCAATTACAACCTGGGGAAGCCCGCCCATGCCGGACTGCAGAACTTCCTTGGCATAGGCAACCGCTTCATCCCTGCCATTCAACTGGACACCTGAAACCTTAACGCCTTTGCCTCCGGTGAGCCCTGCAGGCTTCACTGCAACATCCCCAACGGCATCAATAAATTCAGCCGCCTCGGTTTCATCCAGGAATATGCCGAATTTGGGCATGCCAGGCACATTGTGCGAGGAAAGCAGCTCACGGGCATAGGCCTTATCCCATTCAATGCGCGAGGCTGCCTGCGTAGGCGAGGCGCAGGGAATTCCTTTCCTGATGAGGCCGTCGCTCACGCCCTTTGCAAGCACCTCATCGGGCGATGCGAATGCCAGTTCAATCCCCTGGGAGCCTGCGAATTCAGCAACCTCGGAAGGATTGCAGATATCACAGGTTTTGTAGGCACCGCCTGATTTTTCGCAGAGGCGTGAGATAGCCGGATGTTTGTAAGCCATGCATGAAAATAGTTTTGCTCCTGATTCAACTGCCTTCTCTGCGATTATGTGCTCCCGTGCGCCATTGCCTACCAATAGGAAATTTGTCATAATATCAACTCTCCAAACCATAATGGTCGGGAGTCTGAAGTTCGGAGTCCGGAACACTCACCAAACCCTAGACCAATCATAACTGCTTACACCTGTACGAGAATCACAATGTAATTCTTGCCGTAATGCATGGCACAGCTTGGGCACGCGGTATAGAAAAAATACATCTTCCTGATTTCCCTGTTTTTTATTTTCGCGTAATCCTGCATTTCCTTGACCCACTTGCCCATGTTCTGGTAAGGACCTTCGAAAACTTTTGTCAGGAACGTGCCGGAAATGCGCTCCATCTTCGCTCCGGGCACATCCTTGCTGACTGCGATGTAAATATCAGAGCCGAAAAGTGAATTTTCATCAGCGAGCATCAATGGCTCGGAAGGAAGCGCACCGGCGCTTTTAATCAGTTCAATGTTTTTTACCATGACCTGACCAAAATTCAAGGGGATATGGAAAATGCTTGTGACATGGTCCTTTACGAATAGCCGTTCGGAGAAGGTAATTTCCTTCCCGTCCCAGGGAGCTGGGTCAAACCTCAGGCAACATCCGGTTTCAGATTTTTCATAGAGCTTATCCATTCCATCACCTCAGAATCAATAAGTAATCAATAATAAAGGATATATAAATGATATAATATTAATATGCCTCATATGGAACTAACCAAAATTGCATTCATATCACTAATTTTCGCATTGATTTTAGCCAGCGGGTGCGCCATCAGCCTTTGGGAGCCGAACCTGCCGGCTAACCAAACGCAGCAGCCGACACAGGCAAACACTGGCCAACCAACTTCTCTTTACATAACATCAGAGCCATCAAGCGCCAATGTATACATCAACAGGGGATTTCGTGGGGTGACTCCACTTACCATACCCAGCATTGCGCCCGGGACTGTTGAGCTCTGGGTAACCACAGGCACTCAGGAAAACATGACCAATATCACCATTGCTGCAAACCAGATAACCAGCATCCATGTACCTCTTGTAGGAATCCAACCCATGAACCAGCAAACACAGGCACCGCCAGCCACACCAGGGACAGGCGGCCTGGAATTGAACTCCACGCCAACTGACGCTTTCGTTTATATAGATGGGGTATATATGGGCAGGACGCCGTTAACCATCCGGGGACTGATCCCAGGCGGCCATGAATTGAAAGTCTCTTCATCAAATTACCTGGAGTTCAAAACAACCGTTCTTATCGAGGCCGATAAGACACAAGCCTTCTCACCGACCCTGGACCTAAAGGGAACATTCAGCACCCTGAAGATAGACACCAACCCAAGCAATGCAGATGTATGGCTAAACGGCTCATTCCAAGGCATGACGCCATTGCAAAAAATATATCCAGGCAACAACAAATTCAGAGTGCAACTGCAAAAACCCGGCTATGTCACATATACTACAAACAGGTCCACAACTGAGGGACAGACTACAGACATGTATTATTCATTCATCCCTACAAACGGCAAGGCAGTCTTTATACTAAAATCAACACCTGAAGGCGCTGATATTTACGTAAGCGAGGACTCAACACTCGGAACCGTGCAGCCCCAGCAGACGCCTGCCATGCTATTTCTGACGCCGCCTAGGGAGGGCCACGTCGGCGTAAACGAGTACACAATTACTTTGAAAAAAGAGGGCTACCAAAACTGTGTTGCGTATCTTTATGCTTATTCAAACACCCAGAGGACAGTCTACCTGAAACTTACTAGCATTAACGAACCGCTCATACCCGCAAATTACATTAACTCGTGCGTCGCGGGCTATGACACGGGAATTGTCGAATGAATCTGTTTTATTTCGCTATTTCAATTGGATATTCCTTTGTCAGGCAGGCATCGCACAGACCCTTCAAACCAATCGCTTCATGCAATTTCTCAAGCGAAAGATAGGTAAGCGAGTCCACCCCAAGCTCCTTCCTTATCTGCTCGACCGTATTGCCAGATGCAATCAGCTCGTGGGACGTTGGGAAATCAACCCCCATGAAGCAGGGCGCTATGATGGGCGGGCAGGAGATAAGGAGGTGCACCTCCTTTGCCTCGGCATTGCGCACCAGTTCCACAATCCTTTTCATGGTATTGCCCCTCACGATGCTGTCGTCCACCAGCGCGACCTTTTTTCCGTTCACAAATGATTGTATTACATTCAGCTTTAGCCCGACCAGCCTCTTTCTTTTGTCATGGTCAGGCATGATGAAGGTGCGGTGGATATACCTGTTCTTGATGAGCGCCTCCTTCATGGGTATGCCGGTTGCCATATGATAGCCAAGGGCAGCGCTTCTGCCGGAATCAGGCACCGGGATAACCAGGTCAACTGCCAGCTTTTTCATTTCAGCGAGCTTCTCGCCCAGCCTGAGCCGCACGGCCTCAACAGTCCTTCCCTCGATGACCGAATCGGGCCTGGCAAAATAGACGAATTCAAACATGCAGAAGGCGCGCTTTTTGCTGGCCACGACCTGGGCTGAATCCAGTTTGCCTGAGGGGTCAATGTAAACCGCCCCGCCCGGCTTGATATCACGCGCGAATTCTGCGCCAACCGCATCCAGGGCTGCGCTTTCAGAGCAAACATAGTGCGCATCACCTTTTCTTCCAAGGCAAAATGGCTTGAACCCGAACGGGTCGCGGAGAGCGATGAGCTCACCCTGTGCGGTCACCGCAGCCACGGAATATGCACCTTCAATTTCTCCCATTAATTTTTTGCATGCGCTGAACACCTGCGCTTTTCTTTCTTTCCCGCCTTCTTTTGGCGGCACCAATTCATTGTCAAGGATTCGCAAAATCACTTCGGTATCGCTGTCAGTCTCAAATTTTATTCCTTTGCTTTCCAATTTCCTTTTCACGCTTTTGTAATTGGTGAGGTTGCCATTGTAGGCAATGGCTATATTATCGGTAAAAAACGGCTGGGCATTCCTTGCATCTGATACGCCCGTAGTAGAATACCTGACATGCCCGATTCCGGCATTGCCTTTCATGCGCTCAAGGTCAACCTCGCTGAATACGCGCATGACAAGGCCCATGCCACGGTGAGTTTCGAGTTTCGAGTTTCGAGTTTCGAGACCCGGAACCCATAACCCTGAACTCAAAACGGTTATCCCACAAGACTCCTGTCCCCTATGCTGAAGCGCAATCAATGCATTGTATAAGGATAAGGATACATCGGATGACCTGGACGATATGCCTATTACGCCACATTTGTCTCGAACCTTAGCAGACATATATTCACCTTAACAGTCTTGGGTCTCGTTCTAGACTCTTAACCCTGGACTCTAGACCTTTAGGGTTTCTAGACTCTGGACCCTGGACCGTTCACCCATACCCCATCATCCTGGGAAGAATGTTGTATCTTTCAACCAGCCCAGCCCAGTCAAATGAAACTCCGTTTGCCGAAATTGAATTGCAGTTCCCTATTTCACCAATTTTGATTATGGGTATATTGCGTTTGCCGCAGGAGCTAATTAAGCTTTTACCCGCCTCTTGGCTTGTGACTATTAGATAGCCGCCTTCCCTGAACAAATCCTCTGTGTCGAGCTGCACCCCAAAGCCGTATCTCAACGCCAGCTCAAGCGCGCTTATGCCCAGCCCCTTGCTGTTGTCATGCACCAACTTGAATGGGCATTTCCCTGATTCATCTCCCATTTGGCCGAGCAGGAACTGCCCTGTAGCTTTTTCCTGTTCCATTGCGATGGCAGGCACAGCCACAGGCTTGCCGAGGAATTCAGCAATTGCTGAATACAGACCATCAATCCCATTCACAAGGTAAATAGGGTCGCCATTCCTGCAGGCAGCAGGCTTGGGCAGGAACCCCTTTCCAATCCCCACTGCCATCAGCACAGGGTTCGGCAGGATGGCAACTCCTGTCTTCTCATCCTCGTTGTAGAACGAGACATTGCCGCCCACACAAGGCACATCCAGGATAGCCGATGCCTCTACCAGGCCTCGGACCGATTCGCCGAACTGGCGCATCACAGCCTCCCGCTCTGGGTTGCCGAAGTTCAGGTTGTCAACATAGGCAATGGGCAGACAGCCCCTGGCGATTATATTGCGCCAATTCTCGGCAAACACATGCATGGTGCCGATGCGCGGCTCATGGAAAACCAGATATGCATTGGAATCGGTCTTTACCGAAAGCATGGTATGGGGCAGCTGGAGCAGGGCACTATCAAGGGAGGGTTTTCCCACTGTCCTTGCGCCCACCTCATGGTCATACTGCCTGTAAATCCAGTCCATGGAACAAACATTCTGGGAGCCGAGCAAATCAGCCAGCAGCTTGGGGCCCAATCGCCCAAAACCGCCAACAGCGCCATCATTATCAGCATCTTTTTTTGCCTGGGCTTTGGCTGGTTGGGGTGCTTCTTTTCTTTGAATCACAGGCACATCAGTATATGCAATGGGATTCGTGGAAATCACCAGTTGGTTATTGCGATAGAGCCTGAGCACTGGCTCAGTAATGGTCTCGCCAATCACGGCATAGGCAAGCAAATATTTTTTCAATATTTCTTCAACCGCAGGCAGCTTTGGGTGCTCCACGAAAAGCAGCATCCGTTCCTGTGATTCCGAGACCATCACTTCATCCGTGGGCATGCCCGTTTCCCTAAGAAATACCCGGCCCAGGTTCACAATTGCGCCTAGCCCGCCCTTGCCAAGGGACTCAGTAAGCCCGCAGGTGAGCCCGCCTCCGCCCAAATCCTTTTGGTAATAGACAAGCTTCTGTTTTTTTATCTCTTCCAGGGCATCGGTAATCAGCTTTTCAGTGAGCGGGTCTGCTATCTGCACAGCGCTCCTGTCGTCCTCGCTCCGGTCGGTCAGGCCGCGGGAGGCAAATGAGACGCCCTTGATTCCGTCCCTGCCTGTGGTGCCTCCTGCAAGCACAATCAGCTGGCCCACCAGGGGCTTGTTGTTGGGCATCTGGCTGAGGGGCATGAGCCCCAGGCAGCCGCAGTTCACAAGGCAGTTGGACTCATAGGAGCTGTTGAATTTCACTTCGCCTGAGACTGTGGGAATGCCCATGCAGTTACCATAGTCGGCTATGCCGCCAACCACGTTCTTCAAGAGCCATTTGGAATGGGCGCTTGCCAGCGAGCCGAAATGCAATGAGTCTGTGAGCGCAATGGGAAAGCCGCCCATGCTCAGGATGTCGCGCACTATGCCGCCTACGCCGGTGGCAGCGCCATTGTATGGCTCTATGGCTGAAGGATGGTTATGGGATTCTATTTTGAAAGTGACGCCCCAGCCCTGGCCCACGTCCACAACGCCAGCGTCCGCGCCAGGGCCCACCACCACGTATTTGCCCTTGGCTGGCAATAGCTTCAGGTAAGGCCTGGAGCTTTTATATGAGCAGTGCTCGGAATACATGACATCCAGCATGGCAAGCTCTATGCTGTTTGGCTTATGGCCGAGCATTTTCCTTGCGTATTCAAGTTCTGAATCAAGCATCTAGTCACCAACAAGATTGCCAGACCTTTCATCACCTACAAAATAAACTGCACCAAATTTGACTGCTGATTTTGCCTGCCTTGCAATTCATTCTCATTATTTTCGTTTCCCACAGCAGCTTTCTTCTTCCTCCGGCCATTGCCGTTTCCATTGCCATTTCTCTTTACTGATTTTGCCTTGGTAATGCGTTCTGTTACCAGTTCCACCAGCGCTGAATAAACTTCCTTGCGCTCTTTTTGCGATAAACCAAAAATATCAAAAACTATTTTGTCCAAATCCAGCTGGGGCTTTGTTTTGATTGCTTCTGAGACTGGAAGGATTTCCTGCCTGCCAAGCCTTAGAAAGGCTTTCTCGAGTGCCTGCATCTGCTCTTTTGAAAGCATGCCTAAATCTAGAACGGGCATCTGCTTCCAGTCAGGACCATAGATTGTCAGGACTCCCTCCCCAAGATTAAGTCTGCCATAAAGTTCCTTTGTCAATGCAAAAAGGCTGGAATTGAGGTAGGCCGCTAATGCGATGGGTGAAATGCCCTCCTTGGGAAATAACCCGAAGAAAGCATTTTCAATCTGGATGTCGTCCTTATTAAATACGGCAAAATGCCGCTCATTATAGAAGCAGGTCAAAATTATCGGAGGTGGTTCCTGAGTGCCTGAATCATACCATAATTGCCTGCTTTCAACGCTCTTGCGCTTGCTGAATCCCATCACTTCGCCCATTTTTATGAATGCCATGCGGTTGTCCCCCGAAGGGCAACCTTGTCAAGGCGTGTGGAAAACAGCATGTTCTGGATTTGCTCTTCTTTAAGAATTGGCTTGATTAGTTCCCTGGTGCTGTGTAAAATCGGCTTGAGAAATCTTTGCTCAACTCCGAATTTTTTGAAGCTTCGCCTGCTTTTGACAAAGAACTCAGTCAACCCTGTTTTAATCCCGTATTTCAATTCCGCCAGTTCAGGCAGCAGTTGTAGCTTGTCCTTCTGCTTCAGTATTTTGAAAAAAACCGCCGGAGCACGGAGATATTTGCCCCATTTGCCTCCCCGCCATTCTAATTTCCCTTTCGCATTTTCGGCAAGCCCGGCCTGCCATAACTCAGCCTGGGATACTGGACAAACACAAAGCGCATCATCCTCATAAAGCTCTTTTGCTTCGGCTATTTTTTGGGCAACAGCTCCAAACTGGCAATCCGGCAATGGTTTTTTTAACAACACGAATTTCACTGGATTCTTCTGCCGCGTTTCAGGGTCATCGTCCCTTTCTGCGATTATTATGCATGTATTGACAGCCGCATCCTCAAACCATCGCTCTACCTTTGATTCGATTATTGCTTTCAGCCTGAAATTCTCCAGCAACATTTTCTGTATTTCCGCCCCATAATCGGCATCCATCCACGAATTTGAAACGATGAACCCCAGCCGCCCCCTAGGCTTGAGGAACTTTGCAGCGTGGAGCAGGAAATATGCATGGATTCCGGCGCGCTTGCCTAGCACGTATTTCTGCCCCCAGTCATCCTGCAACGCGGCAGCCAGCTTATCCTTATACGTTTCGGAATATTCGCCTAGCTCTTCCTGCCGGGTATAGGGTGGATTTGCAACCACCACATCAAACCTTGGTATATTGATTGTCTGGGTTTTATTCCGGACATTCTTTCCTGAGAAGGGAAGTAAAACTGATAAGGTAGGCCTGAGATTGAAGAAATCATTTACCAGGATATTTACCTTATTGGTAAGCTGGGACAAATCCCGAATCGTCAGGTTAATTACGCTCAGGTGGGCGGCAAACTGGTTTATATCCTCCCCGTAAATCTGGGCAAGCAGTTCCCTGTGTTTTTTTTCCTTGCCTTTACGTTTCAAGGCATAATACGCCCTGACAAGAAATGTCCCAGACCCGCAAGCCGGATCAAAGATGGTATCATCAGCTGAATTTATACATAATTCCTCTATCAGGTCAACCACATCTGCCCGGGTATAATACTGCCCTAGGTAATAGCGCTCTTCTTCAGGTATAAGGGACTCGAAAACCCGCCCTATAATATCGTACTCTATCTCTGAAAGTTTATACCTTTCAAGCTCTAAGATAAAGTCATTAAATAGGCTGATTGACTCAACATTAAGCGGCACATTATCCATAAAACTTGGGCTGAAAACAGCTTCATAATCTATCTCAAGCGCCTTGGCAAAATAGTTATTCAGGGATTGCTTGAATTTTTGCTCATCAACCGTTTCAATTCTGACCAGCTTCGGAAGTTCTGGAAAATTTCCTTCAAGCAACTTATAGAAAAATAGCTTATTCGAAAGCAAATGTGCATACTGTTTGGCGATTTTTTCGTTAGTCTCCGTTGAATATGCAAATTCCTGCTCGTAAAGCCATTCAATGTACTCATTCTTGAACTTGTCATCCCTCTTGGCTTTTTCTTCTATGCTTTCCATTAATTTAGGCCAGAGCACGTCGTGGAAAGTAGTAAGCCTGCGGATAAATTTCCAGTCTATGCCCAAAAATCTGATTTTGCCGTCCTTAACCAATGGCAAATCGGAAAGTATCTGCCTGATGGTCGTATCCAGTGGAATGGCTGCCTGATAGTGGAGAAGTTGCCGCTGAAGGAGAGGGGTGCCCTCCTCAAAAGTCTTCCACAGGACAAAATGCCGCAGGCTGGTGGTAACGAAATAGCCTGCTCCAAGTGCAGATGCATATCTGCATGCCTGCTCAACCACATCTGGAGAATACGGATCGTGGATAGGCTTGCCATCTGGTTTTTTCAATTCAATAACGAGGACTGGTTTATTTTGGAGGTCATAAAGGACAATATCAGCCCATCGCTGGCCAACTGAAACCTCTTGGTGTGCTCCACTATATGGCAAATCTTTCTTTTCCAAAATCCTTTTTATATTATGTAAAAGGTCTCCCATGATGGAGCGTTCGCCAGCCATATACACCACAATAAACCTTTAACAGGGATATTATTAAACTCTATTTCTCGTTCTTCGCCACTCAAACTTAGTTTAAAGCTTAAATGCCCTCAATAAAATTTCCTTCCCGTCCGTGCCGCCTAACTCCGGAGTGATTGCCCGCTCCGGGTGGGGCATCATCCCTACCACATTGCCTGCTTCGTTGCAGATGCCCGCGATTGAAAGCGCGCTGCCATTTGGATTTGAGGAATAGGTGAACACAATCTGCTTGTTTTCTTTCAATCTCTCCAGGGTTTTTTCATCTGCCATATACTTGCCTTCGCCATTGGCAATCGGAAGTGAAATCAGTTTTGGGTTTCGGGTTACAGGCAACGTGGATGGGCTAAGGAATGAAACATTTTCCATCAATTCAAGGCCAACCCATTTGCAGATGAATGTATTTGTATCATTCCTGGCAAGCGCGCCTGGCAGGAGGCCGGATTCAACAAGTATCTGGAAGCCATTGCAAACCCCCAGCACACGGCCGCCCTTTTTGGCAAAATCCCTGATTGCCTTGAGCGAAGGGGAAAACGCCGCAATCACCCCTGCCCGAAGGTGATCGCCATAGCTGAACCCGCCAGGGATATAAATCGCGGTGAAATCTCCTATCCTCTTTGGAAAATCAGTGTGCCAGACCAGCTCGGCGCCCAGTCCAAGAGATTTAAGGGCATTGACGCTGTCAAGGTCGCAGTTGCTGCCTGGAAACTTGACCACTCCAACAAGACCCTCACTATGGCTAGACATAGGATGAGTACTCCAAGGGCTAAAGCCCTTGGTTTCTGAATTGTGTATATCACCTGTGTCTCGCATTGTATGCACCTTGGGCTGCAAGGCGCAAACATACGTCTTACAGAAACCTGCGGGTGCGCTTCAAAAAGGTTAAGCGACCGACACCAGTTGCGAATACCGTTGGTGTCGGCTTTGGGTTTGCCCATACGTGCATCCTGTGCGCAAACCTCGCTTATACCTTTTTGTCCCACGCCTGAAAGCGTAGGTTTCGAGATATTTCGGAGCGAGGTTTGCGCTTGGGATTTGCATGATGCAAACCCGGCGCCCAAGCGATATTGGCAATCTCGATGGGCTTGGGTCGCTCCGGAATATCTCGGCGCACCCTTGAAGTATTCATAAAACACCTGCAAAACTATTGCACAAACCTATTGACTATTTAAAGTTTTTAATGGTAAATGTTCCCATGCTTCCTTATTTCGAGGTGCGGGCAGCCATAGCAATCGCATTCACCGCAGTGGCAACCTACTATGATTTGGCAAACAACAAGAACGTGCCGTCCATTCTCCTCTATGCATTTGTGGCAATCGGAGTGCTATTCAACCTGGTAACACTCACGGGCGAGCCCGTATATGCATTTGCGATACCATTGGCAGTGTTCGCCATGGGCTTCCTGTTCTACAGGTCAGGCCTGTTCGGAAGCGCCGATGCCTACACATTCACAGCCATCAGCCTGCTTATCCCCTATGCTGATAAACAGGCCTATTCCCTTGGCACACCTTACCCGTTCATTCTGTCGGTGATAACCGCCACCACCTTCCTCTTTGGGATAGCGATGCTGGCAAAGTTCATTCCCTATATCGTTAACCGCATCAAAAAGGGCGGGCTGAAGCTCTCAAATGAGCGCAAGCTGTCAACTGCCCTGATGGCCATTGCCCTTGTGCTCCTGGTCTATACCATTTCAAGGATACCCTTCCTTGCAGGCGGCCAGCTGGTTCTCATGGCTTTTGTGATTGTGATGGTGCTGTTTTTCACCATCTTCAGGGATGAGGTTATGGGAAGCTTTGTGGGTGAGATTGCCATTTCCAAGGTTGAAAATGAGGATGTGCTGGCAATTGAAAAGATGGACCCGGAAACCGTGAAAAAATTCAAGCTGCAGCCTTATGTGGATGAAACCATGATGAAAAGATTGAAAGACAGCGGGCTGGCGACCGTGCCGGTGTATACAAAACTGCCTGCCTTTGAGCCATATATTTTGATTGGGCTGGTTATTTCATTATTCGCCGGCGATGTGTTCTTCTTTCTGGCTGGATTGTAGGAAGGCCTTGGTTTGACCGGGATTAACCGAACCAGCACCCACCACCGCTCCAACGACCGCGCAAACGAAATAATTTTAAATAGAATCATGCATAATATGTGTATTATGTGTAATTAATTAAACCGCCTGAGGTGATATTGTGGCAACCATGACATTGGCAATCCCTGATGAACTCAAAAAAGAAATGGACAGCTTATCAATCATTAACTGGAGCGCTGTTGCAAGGGAAGCATTCTCTGAGAAGATAACTAAATTAAAACTTTTGGAATCGCTGACCAAAGACAGCAGATTGACAGACAAAGACATTGAGGAATTGGGGAAAAAAATCAAAGCCGGCATCGCGGAAGCGCATAACAAGTACAAAAATAAAAAGGTATGATTATGGAGCTTGTTGTGGACACAAATATCCTTCTCGCAGCACTTCTTAAACCATCAATGACGCAAAATTTAATCTTTTCAAAGAAAATAGAGTTATTTGCCCCTGAGCATTGCCTGGGAGAAATACAAAAATATTCTTCCGAGTTTGCCAAGCGCATGGGAAAATCTGAGGCAGAATTCGCACTTGCGGTTTCTTTGATATTTACAGAAGTGAAAATAATCCCGAGTGAAGGATATGAACAATTTAAAGAACAATCCGAATCAATTTTGACCGATAAGGATGATTGGCCGTTTATTGCACTTGCATTAGGAAAAAAATGCCCAATCTGGAGCAATGACAAAGGATTCAAGAAACAAACTGCGGTAACGGTTTATTCCACTTCTGAATTGATTATGGTGCTCAAATGAAATCCCATACAGAATATCTCTGGTTCAACACCGCCAAAAGGGTTGATTTTGTCAACATAACCCACCAGGTAGAGGAAGCGGTGGAAAAATCAGGGGTGAAAGACGGGCTTGTTTTGGTCAACCCAATGCACATAACCGCTGCAGTCTATGTAAATGACGCAGAATCTGGTCTGATTGATGATTTCAAGGAATTGCTGGAGAAACTGGCGCCTGCTGGCAAAAATTATCACCATCACCATACAGGAGAAGACAATGCAGATGCGCACCTGAAGCGCACACTCCAGGGCCACCAAGTTACGATGGCAATTACAAACGGAAAGCTTGATTTAGGACCCTGGGAGCAAATCTATTATGCCGAATTCGACGGCATGAGAAAAAAACGTGTTCTGGTTAAGATTATTGGTGAATGAACGAGCGCATTTTTCAGATTTTAATGAAAAGCCAGCCCAAAACAGCACCCACCACCGCACACACTAGGTTGCTCGTTTCCTTGGTGCCTATGCCCTGCTCTTCCAGGATGCCCGCGACGCTGTCGGCAAAGCTGCCCGTGAAACCTATGATGGTGATGGGAAGAAGCTGCGCAATTGGCAGTCCATATAGATAGCTAGCCACCAGCCCTATCAGGAGCGCGCCATCAAAGCACATCAGGAGGCCGAATGCGCTCACCGCGCCGCTGGTTCCCTTCTTGGCTGGCTTGAGCGTGGCAAGGGAGACCGGCTCTGCCTGGCTGAGCACGCCAAGCTCTGAGCCGAACTTGTCGCTCATTATGCCTGCCACTGCTCCCACATAGGCGCCCATGCCAATGGTTGGCGAGAGAAACACAGCCACCAGGGGCACAATGCCGTTGGAAAGCACATTCTTCCAGCCCCGTTCATGCTCATAGATGCCCAACTCCTTCTTTGTCTGGTAGTCGTATTTGGTGACAAACACGCCTGCCACCAGGAAAACAAGCATGAGAAGGAGGGCATTCAGGCCTGCGATTGCATAGAGCAGGACACCTAGTACCACTGCCGCCACAAGGGCGTCAACATTCAGCAGAAGAATCCTCATAACGCATCCATTCGAACAATATTGGACAATAGTATTAGAGATAGTGAAAATAAACATTAAATACCATACGAGAGAAATATTTGCATGGAAGAGCCTCCAAAGAGAGTTGTTTTCATCGCAATAGCAATGCGCTCCATTCTCACTATCATAATAGCAGCCTGCCTGGGCACCCTTATCCTCACCACCGACACCTGGACGGTGGGAGCTGCCATAGCCATATTCGCAATCGCCTTCATTTCAAGGGATATATTGCTGGTTTATGAATTGAGTCCAAAGTTCAAAGTGTGAACAGTAAACCCTGAACTTTATGACCGTAAGACCTTAGGACTTAATGGTCAGGAGTCTGGGGTCGGGAGTTTGGAAACCCTAAAGGTCTAGAGTCCTGGGTTCAGAGTCTAGATATCCAAGACTGGAGACCCGAGACTGAAGACCAATCAGGAAGACAGTAGGACATTAGAACATCAAGACCAGTAAGACCAGTTAAGACCTTAAGACCACCTATGCAAAAAGCTATCGCTAAGGTTATTTTAGATATATAGGGCAGGGGGATTTTAGCCCTATATATCTAAGAAATAGGCCAGCGTTTGTGACCAAACGCTGGCAAGGCGACCAATTTGCCAATCACAGCAACGAGATGCCACTATGATTGCAAATATAGGTTCAACAATAAAGGTTTATAAAAATTAGCCTTTTTGGTTAGGGAAAATTGAAATAGGTGACTGAAACTCACAATTCTGAAGTTCAATCTTAAATCATGCGCTTGACAAGCTCGTCCAGGCTCTCCCGTTTGCCCATTGAGCCCTTGGGATATGGCAATTTGAGAGATTCATACCCCTTGGAGGGCGGCCTGAGATGAAAAAACTTGATGGGAGTCTCCACCTTGCCCTTCTTTTCCTCAACCTTCGTTACCAGCTCGTCGCTGATTATACCCCAGGTGACATAGTCCTGGCAGATAATGAGCATGCCCTTCATCCGGGGGTTATCCTGGATAAGTGAAAGGGTATTGACCTTGTCCAGCCTGAGCAGTTCCAGCGTCTTCCTAATCATGGGATTCGGGTGGCCTTTTCTTACGCGTATGACACCAATCATAAGTTCACCTTAACAGTTTTCACGTCTTGCCGCATCGCACTCTTGCGATGCTAGTCTTCACGTCTTCGAGTCTTCACTTATACTTTTTCTCTCCCCAGAGGCTCTCTTTTTTGTAAAAAGAGAGGGCCTGAAGACAGCGCCGCCATGTGGTGCGGGAAGACTTGAAGACAATCATTAAGCCTCTGGTGCTTCTTCAGCCACGGGCGGTTGCTGCTGTGCAACCTGGCCGCTGCCTGTCACGACCTCATAGGCAGCTCCTTTCATATACCTGATCTGCTTGGCTGCATTCACCACTGCCATGGACATGTTGTAAACATTGCTGGTCCTGCCGCGGGAGAAGCTCCAGATATCCTTGACACCGGCCATTATCAGCACCTTCCTGACGACCTTGTTGGCACAGATGCCAATACCTTTTGGAGCCGGCTTGAGCACCAATTCGATGCCGCCATATTCTCCGGCAATTGTAAGCGGAAGCGTGTGCTTCAGACCGCAGGTACACTCCCATGAGCCACAGCCCAGCGGGATTGAGACAAGATTCTTCTTGGCCTCGCGGATGGCAGTTTCCATGGCAGGCTTGACCTCTTCGCTCTTGCCCACGCCTATGCCGAAGTGGCCATTCTTATCGCCAACCAGCATGATGACCCTATACTTGTATTTCCTGCCAGAGTCAGTCATCCTCTGGGTTGTGCAGACCTCCATGGTCTCGTCCACCAGGTTTGGCAGGAGCGTGTCAACTATCTCTGTTTCCAGGATACCTTTGCCCATGGACAGGATATCATCGATTGAAACGATTTCCTTGTTTTTGACCTGCTGGCCAACACTGGTCATGGGCTGCCAATTAACTGGGGGTCCCCTTGGTTCTTCACGCCTTCGGTCGAATCTTCGTCTCATAATAATCACGCTCTTCCCCCGGCGTTTGCCGTGGGTTTTGCGCTGATACGCGCGCTGATACGCAAAATCTCTCGCAAACATCGTTTGCTCGATTTCTCATTTTCTTATGCTTTCTTGGCATTCGAGCCTGGTTTGGGATTAGGATTTTGTGAAATCTTTTCCTTTGCTGAGGCAAACTGCCTATCTATTTCCTCTGGTTTCAGGTTCGCCTTTAGGTAGGCTGAAAACAGCTTCTGGTATTTCTCCCCGGATTCAGCCTTCAACTTTGCCGCATAGTCAGCAATATGCTTTCCTGTCAGCCTTGCCTCGTCCAAGATGCCTTCGCCCATATTTGATTCAAGCCCCGAGTCCATGGTGCCCTTAAGCACAGCAAATGCAAAGCATGATTTCGAGGGATGAGCACGCCCCATGTCAAGGATGAACCGCTTTGCCTTGCCGTTAGCGCGCAGGCCGCACAGGTAACCTGTAAGATAGGCTGAAGGCAGATTTGAATTGCCGAGCCAGCCGTACTGCTCCAGTTCTGCTGAGTTGGCACAGGACAGCACCACGTCGCCATTCTCCCGCGTTATGATGAGCTGGGCGATTATGGCCTTGTTTGTCTTGCGCACCGTCAATCTGGGCAGGCCGCACTTAACCATGGCAAGGCGCTTAGAGTAATCTGTTATGCCCGCACGCCTTCTCCTGAACTTCATCTTGAAAATCGTTTTTTGCACCATGAAAATCTCCTAACCAGTCTATCTCACATTATTCTTGTTTCTTCTTCATCTCATGAACATCAATGTACATCATTATGCTCTTCTTTCCTTTGAACATATTGCCTTTTGAGAGCAAATATAATCTCCTGAAAGATGTCTTGTCGATTGTTCCTGCTTTCAGCAACTGGCGCAGATAGGCCCGCTGCACGCGGAGGGTGTTGTGCCAGGATTCGCGCTTATTCGACCTGACCGCCTTGGTGCCCCGGCGCTTGGAATAGCCACGGCGCCTGCCGGCGGTCCGCTTGGCAGCGCGCAACTTGCCAACAGTTGATTTGACTTTCTTGGCAGCCAGTATCATAATGTGATTGGACTTGAGGAGAGCCCGCACGTCATCTCTGGTGAGCGCCTTTGATATGTCCTCGAGCTTGTCCTTGTTGAACCTAAGGCGGCTGTAGCCCACACCAGTAATGCCCGCAGCAAGCCGTTTCACAGTCTTCATTGACATAATATCACGTTATCAGTTTTCGGTTTTGCACTTATACTTTCTCTCTTCCCGTTGATGAAACCCAAGAGCGCATCGGTCTGTATCGTAAAAGACCCTGAAGAGCATTCATTCTTGAATCCGCCAGGAGGCGGATCAGATTTTCCGAAGAGCCTCTCTCGCTGATGCGAGAGACCCTGCACAATGTGCAGGGTATGAAGGCTCATTCGGAAATCCAGTTTTCGCTTGATAGCGAAAATCTCAAGGGCTGTTGTCCTTGAATTCTCGTGAAGTTGGCGCTTGGCATTCATCCCCGCCCG
>MNVF01000081.1 GCA_001871535.1 Candidatus Micrarchaeota archaeon CG1_02_49_24 | reverse complement strand
CCCGCAAGCTGGGCGGTATGAGGCTCATTCGAAAATCCAGTTTTCGCTTGATAGCGAAAATCTCGCAAGCAAAGCTTGCAAATTCTCGCGGAGTGAATTGGCATTCACCCTTGAAATTTTGGAGCGACCAGGGTAGTAAACTGCCCTGGCATGGCATTGAGCAAACAAGAGTTTGCGAGAGCTATGCGCCCGCAGGCGCATTCAATCGCCTATCAAAGTGAGATAATATATGCGATGTTCGCTCCGAAGTTTCACCGCGAAGCAGGCGGTATCAATGGCTTTGCCATTGAGCTATCGGCGAACCTTGTTCGACGAGCTATGCTTCATCGGGCCGAAGGCGAGAGCTATGCACCAGCAGGTGCATTCAATCAGAAGCATTCAATCGACCATTAAGGTCGATTCAACTCTGCCACTCCGCGATAGATTGCAATGGACTGGGCTTTGCACAATAAGGATAATGGGGAGATTAACATCTCACGAATTCAGTTTTCACTACATTTTTTGCTTTTTCATAAAGTACTTTATCGCAGGTGTGAAGCTCGAACCCGTGCTTTTTTGCATAGAAAACATAGGTAGCATCGTAGAATGAGATATTTAGCTCCGTGGCTGATCCGAAAATACCTTGCAGGTCTGAAGCCCGAAGCTGAAGCACATTCTCCCAGTCTTTTAGCAGCTCAATTGTTGCCGCAGCCCCGGCAGAATCCAATATTTTCAATTTAGTCACTTGCTTCCAGAGTGCATTCCCTACCTCGTAATAGGTCAAATCCAATATATGCGCAGAGCAATCAAGCTTCTGATCCCTGGCATGGTTGATAAATACTGATGCATCGTAGAGAATCATCTACTCCCCCTCATCTCACGGATATCCTTTACAATCTGCGCCATGCTTATTTTTTTAAGAGCGGCAGACGCGATTGCCATATTCTCTTTTAGCCTTTGCCTCCTGATGCTTTCGACTTCCAAACGTAGCGCCTTCCTCACAAGCTCGGAGATATTTACGTTGAAAGATTGCAGCTGCTCCAGAAGCTCTTTTTCCACTCTTACGTTTATGCTACACGTTTTCATATATACTTTTTTGTATATACAAAGTTATAAAGAGATAGTTAAGGGCGGCTTGCTGGCGCTAGGTAGAATAAAAATAAAACTTACGTTCCGAATTATAGGAGCCTTCCTGATTTTATTGCAAAAACCAGGCAAAATTTGAAGTACGATTCTCATTTTCGAAACTTCTGCACACGAATTGGTTAGGTTTGCGTCTCTTGCAAACTTTTCTTTCTTTTTCCGAAGTTTTTCTTATTTAAGAAAAATTTTTGGAGGTGATCTATCCGCAGGTTCCCCTACGGATACCTTGTTACGACTTAGCCCCCCTCATAAAATTGTGGTTCAACACGACCCTTCTGGAATCCAGAGGATTATGCATCACCATAATTTCGCTTGGGTGACTTGACGGGCGGTGTGTGCAAGGAGCGGGGACATATTCACCGCTCGATGTTGACAAGCGATTACTAGGGATTCCATCTTCATGAGGGCGAGTTTCAGCCCTCAATCCGAACTGAGGATGGGTTTATGGGATTGGCTCCTCCTTTCGGAGTTGCAACCAATTGTCCCATCCATTGTATGCCACGTGTGGCCCAGGAGATTAGGGCTATACTGACCTACCGTCGCCCCTTCCTTCCTCCTGCTTACGCAGGCAGTCTGTCTAGAGTGCACCACCTTCGAAAAGGTAGTTGGCAACTAAACATAGGGGTCTCGCTCGTTGCTGGACTTAACCAGACAGCTTTAGCGCAACACCAACCCATGATAGTTTCGGGTTCTGGGTTTCGGGTTTCGAAACTCGTAACTCAAAACTGATTAGGCTGATGTTGTCACGCCACGAGCTGACGATGGCCATGCAGCACCACTCGGCTTGTCTAGCAAGGTCTTCAGCCTGGCCTTCATTCTGCCGTCGCTCCTGGTAATATTCCTGGCGTTGTATCCAATTGAACCGCAGCATCCACCCCTTGTGGTGCTCCCCCGCCAATTCGTTTAAGTTTCAACCTTGCGGCCGTACTCCCCAGGTGGCGGACTTAACGCCTTCGCTATAGCACTGCAGTACCTCTAGAGTACTGCAGCACCCAAGTCCGCATAATTTACTGCCGGGACTACAGGGGTATCTAATCCCTTTTGATCTCAGCCGTCAACCAGCTTCGAAACCCGAAACTGAAAACTGAAGACTGATTTGATCCCCCGGCCTTCGCTCCTCACCGTCAGACGCGTTTTGGTCAGACGCTTTCGCCACCGTTAGTCCTACCAGGCTCACAGGATTTTACCCCTACCCCGGTAGTACTTCTGACCTCCCCCGCTCTCAAGCTAGACAGTGTTCACTGCACGCCCTCTAGGTTAAGCCTGAGGATTTCCTGGAACCTCTTTTTATTTTTGAAGGAAAGACCATTGGAAAATATGCTAATTGTTTTCTTTTCTCCCGAAGGTCCTTTCTTTTACAAAAGAAAAGAGGCTCTTTCACAGTGAATTTATCTAACCGGCTACGAGCGCTTTAGACCCAATAATCGTGGGTACCACTTGATCTGCTAGTGTTACCGCGGCGGCTGGCACTAGTCTTACCCAGATCTTATTCTCCAAGCTGTTTGGACTTGGCAAAAGATAATCACTATGAAGCAACTATCACTCGAAGTCACCTCTTCACGCTTGCGCGCATTGAGAAGGTTTCGCGCCTGCTGCACCCCGTAGGGCTAGGACCCTTGTCTCAGTGTCCTTCTGGGGGCTACAACTCCCATTGCCCCTACGGATTATCAGCTTGGTGGGCCGTTACCCCACCAACTACCATAATCCGACGCAGTCTCATCCTAGGGCGATTATGCTCCAATTTGCACATCCTTTAGGAGAACAAGCATTCCAGCATCGCTCACCTATCGGGAATTACCCGCAGTTTCCCGCGGTTATGCCCGACCCCAGGGTAGATTGACCACGCGTTACTCAGCCGTTCGCCATACGTACATGGGCACGTATGGACTTGCATGGCTTAATCTGACTTCGATAGCAGTACCCTCCAGCACGATCAACTGGAGTTACGGAAACTCAAACTCCCGGCCAAAACCGGAAGCAGAATATCCAAGGCTCTATCTAATCGGAACGTAAGTCTGACCTAATAATCGTTAGGTTACAAGCGCTTCAAACAAGAAGAATGTCACTAATACCTTTTCTTTTCCCGAAGCTTTCGTGGGCATTGCCCACGAGCTTTTTGCCAGATGGCAAAATCCAATTCTTTTCTGTGAAAAGAAAAGACTCTGATGAAAGCGCACTTATCTTTATGCCTTGTCGAATTTAAATAGATTGTGGTTTTTTGGCTGTGTTGCACACAAACTGACCGCTGCACATCAGATTTTCCGAAGAGCCCATCGCTGATGCGATGACCCTGCGCACTGCGCAGGGTACGCGGATTGAGCCAATGGCTCAATAGCGTCGCATGCAGCAAATGCTGTCGTGAAATCCATGATTTCACGAGCTATGCTTCAACAGAAGCATTCAACATTCGATGTGGCTCATTCGGAAAATTCTCGTGAATTGGCGGCTTGGCATTCATCCGCCCGCGAAGCGGGCGGTATTCTGCCAATTCACGATAAATTGGGATATTTCATATACTAATCAGTATCATTTTTGATAATCATAGATATATAAAACAATAAGCTTAAATACCTGCAAATGGACAATATAACATGGCAAAACCTACGACCGCAGTGTTATTGGAGAAAATAAATGGAACCCCTGTGTTCGGCATGCAGGCCGTGCGCAGGCTCACCGGCAAGGATGCGCCATACGCGCGATTGCTGCTGCACAGGCTGGCAAAAACAGGGAGGATACGCCACATTGAGCGGGGCAGGTTCACGATATCAGATGACCCGTTTGCCATCGCCTCGCGCATCATAGCCCCGGCATACATATCACTTTGGAGCGCATTGCAGTTCTATGGGCTGACCGAGCAGCTGCCAAAAGATGTTTTTGTAACCGCCAACAGGCAGAAAAAGCAGATAGTGTTTATGGATACGAGAATCAGGTTTGTATTCCAGAAGAGGCTTCTGCCGTTCAGGCGGCTGGGCTACAGGAACATGGAGATATTTATTGCCGAGCCTGAGACTGCTGTCGTGGAATCGCTGATGCACCAGCAGCATGTGCCTGTGAATGAAGCGGTCAAGGCATTGCAGAGCGGAAAAATAAACTTTGCACGCTTAAAATGGATTGCCAACGGAACCGGGAATGTTTCGCTGTTGAGAAGGCTTGGGTTTATTCTGGAAAAAATCCATGCGCCGAAAATAATCGCCCCGCCCAAACCAATGAACATTGCACGGCTTGACCTGAACATGCCTGCTGGCGGAAATATTGATGGGCGGTGGGGGATAGAGGACAACAACGAGGCGGCTTACCATGATGTCCTATGAACAGCTGAAGGAAATCAGCTGCCTGAAGGGCCTGCCGATAAAATATGCTGAACTGAGTTACATCCAGCACCTGTTTCTCTTTTGCCTTTCTTCCACCATTGCCGATGAATGGGTGTTCAAGGGCGGAACATGCCTGCAACTGGCGTACGGGCTGAACAGGTTCAGCGAAGATTTGGATTTTTCGCAGGTGAAGGAGCTTGACAGTGGGAAGGCGATTGGACGCGTTTTGGCAAAGATGGAAAAGTTCGGAGTTGCCGGGGCAGTCGCAGGGGAAAAGAAATTTCCAAACGCGCAATTGTTCACGCTTGCGTTCCTGGGGCCGCTTTATGCGGAAACAGGCGAAACACGGCTCAGGGTAGACGTTAACCTGCGGACAGGAATCCGCGGCAAAACAGTGGCGATAATCAGGCATGTTTTCCATGAATTCCCGGCATTTGACATGACTGTTATGGAGAGGAGAGAGATACTGGCTGAAAAGATAGCTGCTGTTTTCACACGGGCAAGCGCCCGCGACCTGTACGACATTGAGTTCCTGCTTGCGGCAGGAGAGGCGGCGGACACTGCGCTGGCTTCAGCCAAGCTGAAAAGCTACGGCCTGGAATTTGAAAAAGGTGAATTCAGGAGACGGCTGGGAAAATTAAGGATACTGTGGAAAGTTGAGCTGTCGCCGCTCGTTAAAAATCTAAAGGATTTTGATGAAACAATGGATTTTGTTTGCGGGAATGTATGCGGTATGGAATAACTAAGTTAAAAATTAATTCTATCTATAAGAGGGAATCATATGCTTGGTGAAATAGGGTCAGCGGCAAAATACCCGCCGGCACTGGTATTGATTTTCGTAAACCTCATTCCCCTATATGGCGTGCTGTTCATGGGATGGAGCGGGATGCTGGTGCTCCTTGCCTATTGGGCTGAGAGTGCGATAATCGGATTTTTCATGATATTGAAGGCGCTGGTGGCTAAAGCAAGATTGTCTTTAATTTTGTTTTTTATGCTGGAGGGTGGCCTCTTTATACTAGGTTATTTATTTTTCATAGTTTGTGTCCTGCCAAGGTTTGTGCCTGGGATGGACGTGGATGTTAATATGGTGAAATAGGGGCTTTGCCCCTATGACCCCACGTCTTGCAGGCAGCTTCTCCCCGACTTGAAAGTCGGGGCTTCTCGCCGCCTGCGCTAAAACTCTGA
>MNVF01000007.1 GCA_001871535.1 Candidatus Micrarchaeota archaeon CG1_02_49_24 | reverse complement strand
ATCGGGAGGTCAAGAGAATTGAATGCACCAGTTGGCGCATAGCTCGAAAAGTCCTGCGGGACTTTCCGATACCACCTGCTTCGCAGGTGGATGGATTGGCAGTGGTCTCACGAGAATTCAAGGACAACAGTCCTTGAGATTTTCGCTATCAAGCGAAAACTGGATTTGCGAATGAGCCACCGAATGCAGCGTTGCTGCATGCGGCGCTATTGAGCCATCAGGCTCAATCTGTGTACCGCCTGCTTCACAGGCGGTTGAATCGACCTGCTGGTCGATTGAATGCTGCTGTTGCAGCATAGCTCGCCGACTGTTGTCGCCGATTGAATTGTGCTGTTGCACGATAGCTCGACGGCAAAGCCATCGATCGCCTGCTGGTTTTTCGCCAGTTGGCAAAAATCTCGATGACTGCTGTCATCGATTGAATGCTGCTGTTGCAGCATAGCTCGACGCCTGTTGGCATCGATCGCCTGCTGGCTTTTCACCTGCGGGTGAAAATCTCGTCGACTGTTGTCGCCGATCGCCTGCTGGCATTTCTCCTGTTGGAGAAATTCTCGATGACTGCTGTCATCGATTCTCCAAGCCCCTTCGGTTCCCGAAACCGGAAACCCTAAACCCGGAACTACAGGTAGAACGCAGGCCTGCTTGCCTCTATGTATGTAATGAATATGTATTGTATCAGCGCTATCAGAAGAAACATCAGCAACAGGAACCAGGAGTTCAGCGATGCGGCAATGCCACCCACAAATGAAATTATTGTTATGACGAATACGATGCCCAGCGAGGGTATGACTATGCTGAACAGCATATAGAAGACGACAATGGGACTCAGCTTCTGACCGTATTCCTGCATCTTGCTGAGCTGCTCATTGGAAATCTGGGTTATGGTGCTCTCAAGTGCTTCGCCCACATCGCCGCCGGCTGCCAGTGAGTTCATAATCTGAAGCATAATCTGCCTGAAATACTGGGATGAGTTAGACTCAACCACGTCGCGGATTGCAATGGACATTGATTCGCCGAAGCTCACCTGTTCCACTATCTTGTAAATCTCCCTGCTGACCTCGCCGTAATCCCGCGAGACCGAAACAAGGGCGTCGAAAAGGGGCATGCCTGCATTTATGGCGATTAGCAGGTGCCTTGCGCAGAAAATCAGCTCCCTGTCGATTTCGTTCTTCCTTGCTGAGGCGCGCACGTTTGGATAGTACTTTAGGTAAAAGAACATGCAGATGCCAAGAGCCGGTGCCAGGATAATGGCTAACAGCACGCTGATTTTCATCGCGTAGAAAACTACGGCCAGGAAAATAAGCGCCAGCACTGTAGAGAGAACTGCATTCAGGAAGATGCCCCTTATGAACTCCTCAGGCTCGGCCTCCATATCAGCAAGCTTCAGCTCTTCCTTCAGCATCGGAAACTGAAAACAAATAAATTGGTAAAATGAATGCGCGCCACCGTTGGAGAACCCCTGGTTTTCATCAGCCGGAGCCTTGTTCGCATACTGTGCACCGCGCACATTGCCGCTCTTCACAACCATCAATACACCTTATAATTGGATTTCACAGCATATATTTTTATTCGCTATTCACTTGCCTTTTCCTTTCCTGGTGTCGGCCAACTCTGAGAACGCCTTGACCTCGCCTGCAACCGTTATCTTTTTCTTTCCAGGCGACTTGTCGAAATAGGCAGAATCCAGCCCGCGCTCCCTGGCTATATTCTTCCTTAAGGTCAGCCTGAACTCATCGGGCGTTATGGCGCCCACGCCCAACCTGTTGTAAATCGCCATGTCTTTCACGCGCGCATATTCCACAAGCTTGTAATCCGGCAGGGTGGCAATCTCATCATAGCGCCGCATCTCTTCAATGGCAAAGCCCCTTGCCAGCTCCATCTTCTTTATTACATCTGTTTGCTCTGTGGAGAGCTGCTTGTCAGCCGCACCGTATTTCTCATCAATCATCTTCCGATAAAGCTCGCTGCCGGCATCGGCAACCATGGGCTGCTGCTTAAAGGCCTTGAGGTCTTCCTCCCGCATTTGAATGCGCCCCTTGGCTTGCTGTTCCGGCACAGCTACATCAGGCTGGAGCACTGACTGCTCATAATAAACAGCCGCAGTCAGCTTTCTTATTTTTAGATAATAATTTATCAGATGTTCGGGATTCTGGCCATAGTCGAAGTGGATGTTGTCCTCCGGGTTCAACCTGAACTCACTCGGTACCCGCACTTCTGTCTTCAGGGCAGCCGCCTCATACTCCCTGGCAGCCCGGACAAGCTGGTCAAAATCATTCATTGGCATAAGCCGTCACATCTCAACCTGTCTTAAGGTCCTGTGTTTTGCCGATGGCAAAACGGTCTTCAAGTCTTCATATCCACTTTTTATCCTTTGTTACGGCATCCATCAGCTCATCCTTCTGCTTGTAGTAAGCTGCCATCACCTTGCCGACGCGCTCAATGTCATTGTACCTGTTCTTCACAGACCATTCCAGAACCTTCTTTTTCTCTGCAATGTCGTCTAGCATCTCTTTCTGGAACATCCCGGTATAGCTGGCCAGCCGTGACAGGATGTTGATGGAATCATTGACCTTGGCAATGGAATCCGCCCTTGGGTCCCATTTATAGAGCAACCTGAGGCTGCCCCCCTTTTCCATTTCGGCGAATTCAAGCGTCCGCCTTATGCCTAGGCGCCTCTGCCTGTATTGGACTATTATGCCTGCAAGGGAATCCACCACTTCAACCGGCATGTTGATTGGCGGCGTGGTGAGCCGTGTGATTGTCTCTGCTGAATTATCGGCATGGATGGTTGCATAAACGCTGTGGCCCGTGTGCATTGCCTCGAAAAGGATTTCAGCCTCGCGCTGCTTCCTGACCTCGCCGACAAGAATGCGGTCGGGCCGCTGCCGCAATGCATTGACCAGCAGGTTCAGCATGGTAACTTCGCCCCTGGATTCAACATTGGCCTCGCGGGTGACCATGGGCACCCAGTGCAGGAACGATGGAAGCGCAAGCTCGCGCGTGTCCTCAATGCTGACAACGCGCTGGTTCGGCGGAATCATGGTTGCGATGGCATTCAGGAAGCTGGTTTTGCCGCTGCCTGTTCCTCCGGAAATCAGGAATGACAATTCATATTGGATGCAGAGCCAGATGAACGCTGAAAGTTCGCCGGAGATGCAATTGAGTTCCATCAGCGTCGGGATTGTCCAGGGATTGCTGGAGAATTTCCTGATGGTGATAGTGTTGCCGTGGTTTGAAACCGGGAAAAGAGTGGCGTTCACGCGCTCGCCGGTAGGCAGGTGGGCGTCCATCAGCGGATTCAGCACGCTTATCTGCTTGCCGATTTTCCTGCCGATGCTTGAGGCGATATCATAAATCGCCGCCTCGCTCTTGAGCTGGATGTTGGTCTTGCACCAGCCGTATTTCTTGTGGTAGACCCAGATAGGCTCATTTGCGCCGTTCACCACGACTTCTTCAAGATAATCGTCATGCATGAGAGGCTCGATTTCGCCCAGACCGAGCGTGTGCTGAAGCACATAAGAAACGAGCACATACTTGGTTTCATCGGAAGTGCTCGGAAATTGCCTGTTGAGCAGCTCCAGCGCGGCATCCTCGAATTTTTTCTTGACCTCATCAACCTTCTTGGGGTCGATGACATCCGTAATGTCAACCTTCACTTTGGTGATTAACTCGCCCCTGAGCGTGTTCAGGATGAGCCGCGTGCCCTCGGCCAGGCCAGGGATGGTGAGCTCGTAGATTGGCACCAGGTCCTGGTCGGCCCTGATTTTCACATTGACCGGCATCTTGTCGCTGTTGAAATAGTAACCCTCGGAAAGCCTGTTTTTTATGCCCACGACCTTCATCTGCCGCACAGGGGGTATGCCCGTTGGGCCCGGAGAGCCAACTGCGTCCTTTTTGCCGCCACCTGGGGCTGCACTCCCGGAACCGGTGTCTTTCTCTTTGCTCGCCATGCGCATCCCTCGTTCTAATATGATGAATTACAATAGTAATAGGTATTGCAGGTATATTTAAATAGTTACTCCAACTGCACTGAAAAAAAAGTGGAACCGTAATATGTCAAGCAGCAAGCCACCATGGGGATGTTGCGGATGTGAAACGGCTTGCCGGACTGGTTGGCAATATCTTGAATATCAGAGTGCAGACGTCAACGTTGCTAATGGCAGGAAATTAAGCGCCGACTTTCTGTTTGATAAGCTTCAATTCCCGTCTAATGTCAGCAACTTCTGCATTAATGATTTCCTTCACTTCTTTCTTCAAAAAAGTCCCTAGATCGCTCCTTAGCCCCTTTATTTCCGAAAGCGCCTGATCCTGCTTGTAAAGTGCCTCATCCTGCTTACCCAACATCTGGTCTTGCTTCCCGCTTACTTCTCTTACTGCATTTGAAATATCCGCGAGATACTGCGCACCAAAATCCATGCTTTCAAGGAGTTCGTCCATTTTGTCGGCTCTTGTTATCTCGAAATCAGTATGGTCTTCAGGCGCCACTGCTTCGATCTTGGCACCGGTTACCTTAATCAGGCCGTTTACACTCTTAATTTTTTGGATGAATTGCTGTAAGACTGCTTCATTCGCATGCTCTGCAACTATCTCAACTTCCCCTGTCGGCAGATTTTTCACATAGCCGTTGACGTCCAGCTCATTGGCCAGCTGAAAAACCTTGTTTCGGTAGCCTCTCTTCTGAACCCTGCCGCTCACTGTTATCTTGTAGGCGTTCATGGATGCTATTTGAGCTTTCTTGCTATTTAAACACCCAGCTTTGATGCCTGCCGCTCTAACATTCGCTTACTGCCGTATTTCTCATCCGTTTTAAGCAAACCTCAACGTTTATTTAGCACTCTTGCCAGCGAAACAAAGAAAGGAGACAAAGCCGCAGAAGAGAAAATTGCCGAACTCACTGAGCTAGGTGTCGCCGAAGCCAGGCAAAGGAAGAAGGAGGAATTGGCATAAGCAAAAGCAGAACCGCAAATCATTTCGGCAGCGCCTGTAATAGAACCTCAGGAAGCCGCGCAGGTGGATGTGCAACGGCTTGCTGAACTGGTTGGCAATCTCCGGAAGATTGCATCGCTGACGCCAACGGAAGCGAGGAAGGCTGGTTGGCTGAATCTGTCTAATGAAAACGATCTGAGACAACTTCCTCCTGTCGTGAATTTGGGGGATATAAAAGTTCCGCGCGAGCGTCTCCGGCAGTTTGCGTTGGCCGAGGTACGGTATATCGAAAAGGAGGTCCTACCAACTGAGCTTCCAGTTATTAGACGTCGAGATTTAGCTTGAACTACAAACTATCAGGCAACTTTTTTATGGGACAACACAACAGACGACCATTCAGATTTCACGTTCAAGCATAATTTTAAGGACACCATTTTCGTACGAGGACATGGGTTCTGTGCACTTAACTTTACATGGAAGCCGAATCTGATATAGTATAGTGCCAGCTAGATCGCAAATAACAAGTTCCTGTATTTCCGGCATCAATAGGATGCCAACTTTGCATGTATCAAGCTTGGCAGATTCAACTATCACGCATAGATCTTTTTCAGTTGGTATGACCTCTATGGCATTCCCGTTATATTTAACATGGTTTTCTACCTCGTTGGACAATTTGATTGCAGAACGGACTAGCTCTCTCAGCCCATGTGCTGTCTTCTTGAATCCGCTTGCCATCTCTGGGGATAGCTTGGAATTAATGCTTGTAACAAAGATTTTTTTCAAACCATATTCGTTTGAATCAATGTACATTTATCGTTCTCTCCAAAAACAACTAATCAGTTTCCCTTCCAACTTGTTGCTTCAAGTATCTTGCGGAGTTCTGCCCGCCGGTTTTTGAATTTCTGCTCCTGCTCCTGAGTCAGCCTGAAGCGCTCGGCCACTGCGGCAATTTCACTATGTTCTGACTCTCCTCTGCCTTCCTGCATGCTTAACATTGCCATTCTTTTCTTTAAAAGCTCCACTTCCTTTGCCAGCACCTCGCGCTCTTCCTTCAGGTCGTCAAGCATCGTCTTGGCATCCCCAAGCCCGCGCATGCCCGACACGTCATTGTTGTAGATGTTTATGAGCGCCTGGAGCTTTTCGGCATCGCCTGCCACCTGGGTGTTGAATGCGCTGTATTCCGCCTTCAGCTCTTTCACGGAGTTGTTGAGCCCGCCCAACTCGTTGAGATAGGCGGTGCGCAACTGGTTCAGCCTTGAGGAGACGCCCTCGAACTTCTCCTTCAGCGTGATTTCCTTATTCTCCAAATCCACATAATTCTTCAGCTCGCCCTTTATCCTGCCTGAGACGGTGCTGATGCTGGATTTCACCGAGTCCACATTCTTCAGGTAATCCGTGTCAATGGTGTCCAGCTCCGCCTTGAAGGTTTTGGCATCGTCAAGCAGCCGCTTGTAGCGCTCGGGCTTTTCCATTATTTGCCTGATGCGCCCGATGCGCTCGTCCAAATCCTTCTGGTAATTCGGGACGTTCGCCATATACTTGTCCATGTCCTTTACGGTTGCAATGAGCGATTCCAGCTGCTTCACCAGCGGCTCGAGTTCCTTCCCTGAATCACCAAACGAGTCCAACTGCCCTTTGAGCGAGTTCACGCCGGTGACAAGGGTGCTGAGCTCAGAGGACATGGTGGAAACCTGCTCACGGTTCTTGTCCAGCTGCTTGAGGAACCGGTTATAATCGCGCAGGACAATGTCCATTTTCGAAACGTCGATTACATTGGCCTTTTTGAGCAGCTCGAAATTCTTCTTAAGCTCCTCCAGCTCCTTGATTTTCGCTGTGATGTCATCCAGATAGCCGGACATATCCGACACATCGCCGAACTTCTTCTTGTTTGCCTCGGTGCGCTCACGATAGTCCTTTTCCTTTTCAGAAAGGTATTCCAGCTGGCTGCTGAGCGACTCCTCAACCTCTGCAAGCTTGGCAAGGGCTTTTTTTATGTCAGCAACATCCTGGGTGTTCATGGCATCGCGCAGGGCTTCAAATGAGTGCTCCATGGAATCCAGCTCTTCCATGAAGCCGCTGAATTTCGAGCGCAATGCAGAAAGCTCGCTATTGTAATTCGCATTGATTGATTCGATTTTCGAACGGTAGGTTTCCAATTGCCTGAGTGATTCTCGCGCACGGTCAATGCCCGGCACCAGCTGGCTGTTGAGCCGCTCATACATCGCAGACAGCTTTTCCAGGTCATGGCTGCCGCTCTCAAGCTTTTTTTCAAGGGTTTCGATTGCCTGGCCTGTGCGCGCCCTGGCTTTCTCCACCTTTCCAACAGTTTTTGCCAGTTCCGTGGCAGCTTTCTCCTTCCACGCAATATATGTTTTGGTGAACATGTATTCCAGGGTGGCCATGCCCTCCCGCTCAAGAAGTTCTGCCCACCCGTCAGCGCGGGTGCGGGGAATTCCCAGCACGTTGGCAGCTTCGCTGAGCTCCACCTTCTTCCTGGCTCTCACCAGCTTTATGAATTCGTCAATGCCTGTGCTTATGAGCTCGCCGTCTTCTACCATTGTTACACCATACACACTATATATTGCGGCTCATTAAAAGGTTATATACCTTTTCGCCCAAAGCACTTATACTTTTTCTCACCCAGATGTCCCAAATGCGCTTACGCGCATATCTCGTAAGCCCAGCTCATGATAGCTCTCGCAAACAGTTGTTTGCTCGATAATGGGTGGAACGCGCCTGCTACAGCGTCATAAAAAAAAGTTGACTTGCAGAATACGGGGGAAACAAACAAAAGCAAGGGAAAACAATAAGGACTTCATGAGGAGTTACAAATTCCGCATATATCCAAGCAAAGCACAGGAGAAAGAACTGCGACATCATTTATGGGTCTCAAAGGAATTGTGGAACAAGCTTCTTGAAGCCAATAAGCAAAAATATTCAGAAGAAACGAAGTTTCTGACAAATGGAGAAATGCAGGAAGCCGTAAAGGGCAGCTATCTTTATTCTCAAGTGGCACAAACACTCTCTCACAGGCTTCATAATGCTTTGTGGCGCATGATAAAGCTGCGAAAGCAGGGGAAAGAATGCGGCTTCCCGCGTTTCAAAAACATAGACCGCATAAAGAGCCTGAATTACCCGCAATCCGGTTTCTCTCTTGATGAGAAATTGAAAGTTACGCCGTTTGGCGAGTTGAGCATAGTAAAGCACAGGAGAATTAATGGCAAAATCAGGTGCATGGCATTGAAAAAAGAAGCATCCGGCAAATGGTTTGCGATATTTTGCGTTGAGCAGGAAGAGAATTTACCAGGAGAAAATAAGGGGATAAAAGTTGGCGTTGATTTGGGCTTGATGAGATTTGCAACCCTATCCGATGGTGCAGTCATAAAAAATCCACTTCACCTCAAAAAGCACGAAGATAAGCTTGCGCTGATTCAGAAAAGACTGTCCGAAAAGAAAAAAGGTAGTTTTAACAGAAAGAAGGCAAGGATACACGTTGCGAGGGTTTTTGAGAAAGTCGTAAATACAAGAACCGATTTTCTTCACAAGGCCTCGACCCTGCTGGTCAATTCCTATTCCATAATAGTATTGGAAAAGCTTTCCTCACGTGAGATGGCGGAACGGCAATTTGGCAAGCAAATCAACGACGCTGGGTGGGGGATGTTTGCAAACATGCTGGCATACAAGGCTGAAAGTGCCGGATGCCACGTGGTGTTTGTGAACCCAAAAGACACGACAAAGGAGTGCAGCAATTGCAGGAATTTGACAAAAAAGGAACTCCGGGAACGGATGCATACCTGTCCCTTCTGCGGTCTGTCAATGGATAGGGATTTGAACGCTGCACGTGTTATACTCAAAAGAGCTACCGACCCGAAGGGGAGGGCTATGCGCCAACAGGCGCATTCTACCGCAGGAACTGCGGGAAGTAACGCTTCCGGAGATGTTGCAGTGGCGATGTCTATGAAGGAAGACGCTGCCTGTTTTAACAGGTAGTAGTTCACGGATTATAAAGCTTGTGGGAAAATAAATAGGTGACAATAGTAAGGTAATAGAAAGATAACGATTAGCTGTTAATTTGTGATTTTCATGGATTTGCTGCCAAAAAGAAAGGAGTCCGGCCCCCTCGAGCGCTTCAAGAACCAGAATGCCGTGCTCAAGCAGTTCGGCGAGCCTGGCTACCTGCTTTACAATGCCATAGACGGCGCCAAGACGCTCACCGTGCTTCAGGAAGAACTCGCCATTGACGAGGCAAAGCTCGTTGAGATGCTGGAATACATGCAGGGCAGGGGCATGATTACAATTGATGAGGTCGAGCAGGAGATACCTGCTCGAGCTATGCCGGAAGAGGAAGCTGCAGGCGAACCAGCGCCTGCACAGGAAGAGGAGGAATCGCCTGCCCCTGAGAACGTGCCACTGGAGGAGCCAGCTGAAGAAAAGAGAGATGAACAGCCATTTATCACCTCTGCACCTGGCAGGATTGCTCCGATAGAGGAAGAAGAATCAGCTGCCAAAAAGAAAAAAACTCCGAAACCGCCGCCAGTGCCAAGAGGTGTGCGGGAAGACGTGAAGACCAATAAGGAAGACCAGCGCGATGAAGGGGTTTGGGGAAATCAGAATGAGCGCGCGCATGCAAAGCAGCCAAGCGCTCTTCAGTTTCCTCAACCTGAAGACCTCAAGACCATTAAGCAACAGCCCATAATACAGGCAATCAGGCCGGATTCGGCAAAAAAGGAAACCACGCCGAAGTTGAGCGCGCTTGAGCGGATCATTTATGACAAATACGGCATGATAGGCATCAGGGTCTACAACCTGATTGACGGCGAAAAGAGCGCCGAGGACATACTCAACGAAACAGGAATTTCCGAGGACAAGTTTATCGAGATGCTTGAGTTTATGGACAAGAACGGCATCATCAAGCTGGAAAAGCCCTGGCAGGAAGAGGAAGAAAAACAGGCAGCCTCGGCTGCTGAAAATAAGGAAGACGGAGAGGCAGCGCCTGAATCAGAGCCTGCATTCCCGCCTATGGATGAGAATGAAACATCTGCCATGGTGCCAGAGCTGGAAGCCAAGGATGCATTGCCCATTGATTTGGTTGCCAGGGCAAAAGTCAACGGCCTCAGGGAGATACAGGCAAAGATACAAATCGGGCTGAAATACGGCAATGCCGGGCTAAAGGTATATGACCTTATTAACGGAGAGGATGACATCGTGCATATATCGCTCAAAAGCTACATTTCCCTTGAAGCGCTGGATGCCATATTCGCCTATTTTGGAGAGCTGAAGCTTACAATGTTCAAGAAGCTTTCACGGGAGGAGATTGCCGCCAAGTACGGCGAGGACGGCCTCATGATATTCAAAAAATATGGGCGCGAAGGCATACTGCTCTATGAATTGATTGGAAAGGAGAAATCACTCAAGGATTTGATTGCCAGGAGCCAGATTGACCCGGAGCGCGCAGTGAAAATTTTCCTGTTTATACACAAAATACTTGGGCTTGATTTCCCAATTAATATCAACACTCTTTACAAACAGCTTGGGATAGACCCCAGCAAGCCAAAGCCGCCTGAAGCTAAGAAATGAACATTTGGGCAGTCACGCTTTTTTCTTCCAGAAAATGCCGAAAATGCGCCCAAGCACGATTGGCAGACCGATAAATAGCGAAGCCAGCACAATCACCAAAACTGCGGCAAAAACAAGAAAAACTACTGCTATGCCTGCCAGAATAATTACCTGTTTAGATTTAGATGGCATTATCACGTCACCCACCATCTCGTCGCCCACATATAGGAAATCGTAGGTGTTTTTGCTGGGATTCGGGTAATCATTAATGCCCGGGATTGAAGACTCATTAGTTGTAGCAATATACATGGCACTGTAGGCATCAATGTTTTTCTTAGCGCAATCACTTGGGCAGGAAAGATAATCCTCCTCGCCTTCGCAGCGGGAATTCCTATTGCACAGGTTGGTGAATGTATAGGTGGCGACCCTGGCGCCTTTGAAATACAGGCTGGCAACCTGTTTTTCCGAAACATATGGGACATAGAGCGAAATGGATGAGGCGTTCTGCACCGTTGCGCCGCCGCCATCGAGCGTGTCGGTAAACACCATTTCCTCAGGCCTTGGGAAGCTCTGGGAAAAGATGACCTGCTGGTTTTCAACCACATCCAGCCTGTAATCCCCACTCACCTGAGGGTCAGCGGCCACAGGCGCGCCGCCCATCACGGTTGCAGCGGAAAGGATGTAACTTTCATTCATCCAATTTTTATCCATCCTTATTGACAGGTAGAGATTGTTTGCATGGATGGGCGCCGCTAGCACCATGAGGAATATTGCCAACACAAACACCATGCCAAGGTTTTTCATCGTGCATCGGCCTCCTCTAGTTGTTTGAGTATGTGGGCAAGGCTTTTGTCATCAAACCGCCTTTTTGTGATTGGCCTGTTGCCATTCCACCAATCCACCTCGTCGCCGCTGCCCATCACGGAATAGGTGCCATCGCCGAAAACCACCCCTGCACAGCATGGCTTGCCTGGTCTGGTATTGGCGCATATGCTATCGCTGCAATTAGAATTTTCAAGAGTTGGCTTTGGATTCTGACATGAATCGAATAGGTAGCCGTTCTGGTCTTCCCACTTTAGCGAATCATAGTCATCGCACAGGCCGAAAGTGTGCCCAAATTCATGTAATGGCACATATGGCAGGATACCGCACCCGATGTAATTTTTTTCTGTGCCAATGTGATAAGTGTCAACATGATAATTCAAATAAATGGGAAGCGGCTGTTTGCTGAGCCTGAGCAACCAGCCTTGCTGTGGCCAGGAGGTAAATCCGCAGTAGGTATCTGATATCCCGCAGGCATTGCCAAAGTCAACCCCTATGACACGGTATCTTTCTTTCGATGGCTCAATGTCCTTGTTGTAGTTGCGGGTTTCCTTGTACCATTTGAGGAAGAAGCTCTGCAGCATATCCAGATTGAACCGTTTCCCGTCGCAGTAGCTTTTGCCGGCTTGAAAAGACTCGTTTATGATATAATAGGAGGAATAGCCCAGCCCGAGGTTCTCATCAATGGCCTTGATTTGCGGCAGCAGCATGTTCTTAAGCAGCCGATAATCTATCTCAGCTCGAGGCATAACATAACTGGAACTGTAACCGGAACCCGTCCCTTCACCGTATTCGTAGTTTATCAGCACTATATACACTTTCATTGAAGACTGGTCACCACATTTGAAGCCATTCCAGCTTTTGCCGAGCTGGCAGCAGGCATAATTTTTATAGAGGGGTGAAAAAGTGCACACGTCTCCTCCCTTCGTGCAGCCGCAGGCATTACAGCCACCCTCGCATGGAAGGCCAGCCAGGTTAAGGGTAATGTTTTCAGTGTCCGGGAATACATCAACCTTTGTTTTGTACGCCTCAGTGCCAAATGCGAAAATGGAAACGTTATAGGTGCCGTCTGCAAGGGAAGCTCTTTCGCCAGCCATGACGGTCAGGTTGGGCCCTTCCAGCCGGATAAAATAAGGAATGCCAAGGCCATTGGCGATTTTGAACACTATGGGCTGTTTCCCCGGGGTTGTATTGGCCGCATTGGCATTTGTGGCATTGCCAGCTGTTGTCTCCTGCCCAAATGAGATGTTCACCTGTGTATCGGAAGCAAGTGATACGACACCTTCATTTGCAAGGGACCCGAATGACACCCGGTAGTTGATTTCCCTGCCTTCGGGCATTTTTTCAAAATTACATTGCCCGGAGCCGCCAGTCAGGCATTGCCAGGTGTAAGTTGTCTGGGGAATGCTTATTCCTATTGACGCATTTTCCCCGGGCACGCTCCCGATTTTAACCTGGAATGCCAGGCTATGGGTGGCGAACCCAAGGACTGGGATGTCATCAGCCGGTGGGGATGGTTGGTTAGGCGGAGGCACGCAGCACTGCTGTGCCTTGGGCTGGTCCCATCCCCAATTCCAGATGCAGGATTTGCCTTCCCACCCTGCCATGCCGGCGCTTGCCTCAACGCTCCTGTATTTCCCGTAAATAGTTGCGTTACCACCTTCAATGCAGCCTATGCAAAGCTTCGGGCTGCAGGTTCCTTCGGCACTGCTCCTGCATATAAATGTGCGCCCCGGCCCAAGCTCGCTGACATCTCCGGCGGAAGTGCCATATTTTCCTCCGGAAAGGCCGGGGCATTGCATGAAAAACTCAACGCCTTCAAGCGGCAAATGGGTTTTTGAATCCTGGGCGCTGAAAACCAGCGTGCTGTAAAGGTTTGAAGCATAGGCGGAACTGAACATAAGCAAGAGAATCACGGCAAATGCCCGCACACCCATAAATTATTTTTTATAAACGGACACTTTTAATTGTTGCTGAGTATATAGTTATAGATTATAGCAGACTTACAGGTGATTGGGTATATTCCCAGTTCATCCCATCCTTGAGACCGCAATCTTTTCCAATAATTCTTTTTCTCCCGCCCCTGCATTTTTCAGCGCAGTTGATTTTATTTTGCCGACCTCGGATTTCGCCAATGGCTCTGCCCTGAGCAGCCTAAGCACGGCAGCGGCTTTTTCCTTTTCTTCAAAAATCACCAGCACAAACACATTTGACTTGATTCCCGCCTTCCCAATGGCCTTCCTTACTTCATGCTCGCCTGCAAGCCAGAGCAGGAACTCGTTTTTCAGCGATTTGGCAAGCCATGGATTGTGCTTTGCGCAATACAAGGCAAGCTCCGCCTGCTTTTCGCTGGCCAGGAAATAGGGGTCAACCAGCTGAAATGATTCTTTTTCAACCAATATGCCCACAAGCTCATCCTGAGATAAAGTTGATTTTGCATACACCAATCTCATAAGCTGACCCCGACCAAACCCTTAAATAGGAGTTTTTTATAATAAATACCTGCTCATTATCATTATCTGGTTGTTTAAATACATATTAGGTTAGGTGATTTACGATGCAGCAATACCATGGACGTTCAAAGACAGTCAAGCGTGGCACAGGCAAGCCGAGGACAGAGCAGAACAAGAAGAAGCGCAGGTTCGTTGGCGGCCCCCATCCCTTGCCCAAGGTAGGCACTGCGGACAGGAGGAAAACGATAGCAGGCAGGGGCAGCACTGGCAAACAGAAGGCGCTGACGCTGGCATTTGCAAACGTATGCACCAAACAGGGCATGAAGAAGGTGAAAGTGCTGAATGTGCTCGAAACTCCTTCCAACAGGCACTATGCACGCCAGAACGCACTCACCAAGGGCACCATCGTGCAGAGCGAAATCGGCAAAATCAGAGTCACGAACAGGGTCGGGCAGGATGGCGTCATAAATGCCATACTCATTGAGGAAGAGAATGCTGGAAAGAAGAATACCGCCCAAACAGCACCTTCTTGACCGAAAGTTCACACAATTTGCAGTAAAAATCAGGAACCCGGATGCTGCATTGGTTGCGGAAGTTGCCAGTGATAGGGACTTTTTCCAGAAACAGCGGGACCGTGGCAGGTTCCCGGCTGGCATTTATGACAACATTAGTCAGGCAGCACATGATGTTGAGGGCAGATACGCATCCAATGCACCGCTGAGGGAACTAAAAAGAAGGGATAGCACGAAACCAAAACGCATGCCGCGCCTGCCTGCCAGAAGAATGGCTGGCACCACCGGCAAACCCACTGGAACCCTAGCCACTGCTGGGCTTCCCGCTTAAATTATCCCTTCCAATTCTTTCAGGGGCATATTTGTCTTGATCCCCAAAGGGGAAAAATGAGTCCTGCTCGCATCATAGCCGGTAATCCATATTTTGTGGATGACTTCATCAATCTTCCCAGGGCTTTTTTTCAAACGGCCAGCCAGCTCGTGCATGTCATAATAGTATAGGAATGGGTTCTCCTTGAGCATGGTGCTGAAAAGCTCCTTGTAATTCGTGCTTTTTTTAGCAAGCGCCAGGAGCATTTGGTTGTCATGGAGCTGGCCGAGCCATACCGGCCCTAATATTATCCACTTGCTGTCCTTGCATATTTCGCCCAACTTCACCTTGTCAGTGGCAAAAAAGCTCCTTAGTACATGGCAATCAGGGCAGTAATAAGTATATCCCATTTGCGAAATGCTCGGATAGGCGTGCACATCACCCCGAAGCAGTTTCACATGCACGCGCATGAAATGGCCGTGGGAATAGGAGAGCAATGGCACCATTCCCAGGTTGAACTGGGCAGCCACGCGTGCGATGAACCCCAGGAGGATGCGAATGCCCAGCTCATGGCAGAATGAGGCATTAAGCGAAACCGCATTGTAGGTTTTCTGGCAGGCATGGCGGTGGGCGCCGCACAGGACTGCGGTGTCGGTTGCAGTTGCAAAAAGATAGGAAGGCTCTTTGTTTCTTGAGAGGGCGGAAATAGCATCGTAAATGTAAATCGCTGGGGTTCCGAATGGGTCCAGATCAACCACATCAAATCTTGCTTTCCTGTCCTGAAAAAGTTCCCGGATATCTTTGTTGGCAACCATCGCTTTGATTTTATTCGATTTGACATTTTTCCTGCAGATTTTTGCAACCTCCCCGTTCACTTCCACAAATGTGACCTTTTTCACATTGGGGCATTCGAGCTTGTAGCGTATGCCGCGCATGCCGGTGGCCGCGAACCCGTCGCAAACTGAAACTTCATCCAGTTCACCGAGCAGGAGCACTGACAAATCCCGGCAGGATTCCATCTTTGGGTTGTAGAAGGCTTCGCCAATTTCTATCTTTGCCATTCCTTCGGTAATCAAATTCCTCTCTGTTTTTGAAAGTGAATTCAATTTTTTGAACATGAGTTCATTTTATTGAAATGTATTTATAACAGATGCCACAGGGAGATTATTTTATATTTGGGGGGCATAATGGATTGCATGAGCGATGCAACCGTATGCCCTGGCAAAATTTCAGGCACCCTCTGCGCAATGGCCTCCAAATCATACACCCACAGGGCGGTGATTGCGGCAGCGCTGGCTGAAGGGAAGAGCGTCATTGAGAACGCGCTTGACAGCAACGACACCGCAGCCACCATCGAAGCCATGCAAATACTTGGTGCGAAGATAAACCGGCATGGCAAAAAACTGGTGAAAATAACTGGGATTGACATCCACAAAGCGTTTGCAAAAGAGCCCATCAATTGCAGAAACAGCGGCAGCACCATGCGCTTTCTGATTTCATTGCTAGTGCTGGCAAGAAGGGCTTCTGTGCTCGATGCCTATGAGGGCTTGAGAAAACGGCCCATGGGGCCGGTAATTGACGCACTGGCAACGGTGAGAATAGATTCCAATGGCGGCTATCCTCCCTTGAAAATCAATCCGGGCAAGCTGCCTAAGGTGATAAAGATAGGCGGAAACCTGAGCTCCCAATTCATCACTGGCTTGCTGTTTGCGCTGCCCCTGGAAAAATCAGATTCTGGAATAATCATTACAACTGAGCTTGAATCAAAGCCATACATTGACATTACCTTGGATATCTTGAAAGCATTCGGGATAAAGGTAAAGCATACGAATGACTGCAAAAAGCTTGAAATTGCCGGCGGGCAAACATACACACCGAGAAAATACAGGATACATTCTGACTTTTCAGGGATGGCATTTCCACTGGTGGCTGGCGCGATTGCAGGGAATGTGACAGTTACAGGAGTGACTTTTAAAACAAAACAGGGAGACCGGAAAATAATCGGCATTTTGAAAAGGATGGGCGCAGACATCCGCCTTGATAAAACGAAAGGAAGCATTGCGGTTTCAAATAGAAATGCATTGAAGGCTGTTAAGATTGATGCCGGCGACATCCCTGATTTGGTTCCGGTGCTTGCGGTTGCCTGTGCTTATGCGAGGGGCAGGAGCGTGATTTACAATGCAGGCAGGCTGAGGATAAAGGAAAGCGACAGGCTGAAAGCAATTGCAGACGGCTTGAAAAAGATGGGTGTCAGGGTTATTGAGAAGCCTGATTCGCTTGAGATTGGGGGGGATGGAAGGTTGAATGGCGCTGTGGTGGAGTCCTATGGAGACCACAGGATTGCCATGGCATTGGCGGTGGCAGCGCTCGGGGCAGAAGGAAAAACCACTATAAAAGGGGCTGAGTGCGTGGCGAAGTCATACCCGCAATTCTTTGAGGATTTGAAAAAACTGGGTGTTGCGATTGAAGTTGAAAAGTAAATCTTTTGTTTTGGTCAGAACTTTGACTGAAATGCGCTGAAATTGGTCAGAATTCTGACTAAATGGGGCTGGTAGAAGAAAAGCCAATCAAAAACTCAAAAGATAATCTCATTCAGCCTATTTTCTTTTATTGCATGCTTGATTGAATCGACCTCTAGGTCGATAGCTCAAGCATGCTTTCGTTAATTCAGAATATCAGATTTTGCGAAGAGCCACCGACCCGCAGGGGATCGGCGACAGCAGTCGGCGAGATTTTTGCCAACAGACAAAAAGCCATCAGGCGAGGGCTATGCTTCAACAGAAGCATTCAACCGCCTGTGAAGCAGGCGGTATTGCTCATTCGCAAAATTCTCGCAACGGCACTGCGCATTCATCCCCCTGCGAAGCAGGGGGTATCGAAAAGTCCCGCGGGACTTTTCGAGCTATGCTGCAACAGCAG
>MNVF01000080.1 GCA_001871535.1 Candidatus Micrarchaeota archaeon CG1_02_49_24 | reverse complement strand
GCGGAGCGCCGGCAGCTTCCTTAGCCCTTTCAGTTATCACGGCCAGTGGCGCACCATCCATGAGCTCTTCTGACTTTTACAACCGCTCCATCGGCAACCTCACAGTCTCCAATGCCTCAGTCGTCGATATGCTTAATACAAATGTTTACACCTGGAAGCGCAACGGTGAGGTTGCTGCGTCCCTGCCAAACCCGACAACCGAAAGCGGCCTTGTGGCCTATTACCCGCTGGACGGAAATACTTTGGATTATGCAGGAAACAATGACGCTGCGAATTACGGCGCAACCTACACTTCAAATGGAAAGGTTGGCGGGGCCTATTCCTATGTTTACCATGCGGAACCTGGCAACTATATAGAAATTGCCAACAGCCCGGAGTTTTCCCAGACGAATGAAATTAGCCTTGAGGCCTGGGTTTACGCCAACCCAGGAAGCAGCGGCTCGATTATCCTTGGCAAATGGGTTGACGGAACTGAGGCAAGCTGGCTGCTCCAGATTGCCCCAAGTAGCTGGGGTGTGAGGGCATACATTCCAGCGGCACTGACAACCCCCCGGTCAACCAGTTCTTATGGCGAGTCAATGCCAAACTCATTCAGCGACCAGGTCTGGCGCCATGCGTCCATGGTCTTTAATGGTTCTGGTGCTGCCAATGCCGATCGCTTGAAAATCTATCTTGACGGCCAGCAGCAAGCATTGACATTCTTCAATGGTGCAATTCCGAGCGCCTTGCAGGTTTCCACGGCAAACGTCCGGATAGGAGGTTGGGATGGCACCGGGTTTTATATGTCAGGTAAGATAGACGAGGTCGCAATCTACAGCCGCTCCCTATCCGCCTCAGAGATACAGGGCCATTATTATGGCGGCCTCTGGTCTGGCACTCTCATCAATAGTTCCCTTCTTTCAAGGGAAGAGAACTGGACAGTTACTGTCACTCCGTGCGAATTCAGCGGCTGCAGCGCATCGTCAGGCCCATTTTCAGTTTACATCAACCCCAATCCCTATCAGGGCACGCCACTCATTGTCTCTACGGACATTTACAACCGCACCATAGGCAACCTCACTGCCTACAACCAGACAACCAATGACTACACCAACGACACGGATATCAATCTTTACGCCTGGTTCAAGAATGGCATCTTGCAAGCCGGCATCGCCAATAACACCACGGTGGTTGACACCTCACTGCTTTCAGGAGGCGATGTCTGGACAGTTCAAATTACTCCCTGCAACTCAGTTGAATGCGGCGCGCCAAAGAATGCATCAATCCTTATCAATCCCATGAACTACCTCCCCAACATCAGCGCGATTTCAGTTGCCCAATCGCCAGCCTATGTTACCAGCGTGCTCAGCTGTAATGTAACTGTTGTGGACGGCGAACAGAGCACATTCAATGCCACCTACAACTGGTTCAAAAATGGCGTGAATCAGACAGCTCTTGCAGGCACTGCCTACCACCTGCTCAATAACACGCCGGCTCTCATTTCAAACATCACCCCTCCCACAGTCAAGGGCGACAACTGGAGCTGCTCGGCAACAGCATACGATGGAAACCTTTCCTCGCTGCTCAACTACTCAGCCAACAACACGATTGCCAATTCCGCCCCATACGTCACCCTTCAGCCAATCACCTACAACATTACCGGCCAGCCAGCTTTCAATGTAACCGCAGCCGTTAACGATTCAGACGGCGCTGCTGACATTGCAAACGCCACGGTTTCAGTAAGCAGCGGCTCATGCTCCCAACGTTCCAATGCCACAGCCATCAACAATTTCATTGCCACATTCCTATGCACCGGCACCGGAGGCGTCAAAGCCAGCGTAAACCTAACCTTCTATGACGTTAGCGGCGGCTCAGCCACCACTGACACAATCAATGCAACCTACCAGGTGATTGAAACCGGCGGCTGCGCCAACTGCGGCATCCATGGGTCTGTTGACAAGAGCATCTATGTTTCAATTGACAAAGGCTGCGTTGGTGAGGAAATGTCTGTTTCCTATTCAACCGAGCGCTCAGCCAGCGTTTACACTTCCATCTCTGGTCCATCCGGTGAGCAGCTGTTCTCCGGCTATGTTGACTCCAATTCAGGCCAGGTCAGGTTGTTCCCAGGCTCCCAGGGCACCTATCGCATATATGCAAGCGCAGGCGGCTACCTGGAAACAGCAAAAACAGTCAGCATATTATGCACCAGGCAGGAACAGCAGGATGAGCCTCCGCAAGCGCCCCCTGCACTTGCCCAGCCGAGCACTGCCGCCGGAAGCAAAGCGCTCAACAATACCACCAGGGACTATTCCTACCTGATGGAGCGCATCCTTGAATACACCCGCCAGGCAGATATCCTGGCGCCGGCTCATGACGTCTCCAACGCATATGAACTCCTGAACCGCGCACGGGCTGCCTATGATAACGGCGATTATGTGCTTACTGAGGTATTGCTGGAGCAGGCCAAGACCGAGCTTGACAATGCAAAGAAGAAGCTGCGACCCATCAACGAAACCAACTTTACCATTGCCACCCAGCCAAAGAATGAAACTTCCCTTGACTTTCTCACAGGCGCAAGCATCGGCTTCCTAAGCGGGCTGCCTCTTGAATTGGTTGGTTCGTTCCTGCTCCTCCTGCTGTTCCTATCGCTCATTCTATATGCCTTAAGCAGGCGCAGAGGAAAGTGGAAGAGCTACGATGAGACCTCTCCTAAAAACAGCAAGGGCAAGAATGGGACGAATGGCAATGTAAAAAAGTAATGAAAAAAATAAACGAAGAAAAAAATTAAAATAAAAAGAAAAAAATTTACCAGCTTATTCTCTTATCCTGAACAGGTTCCCACAAGCGCCTTCTGGCCGACTATCTTGGCCGTTGGCACGGTGTTTGTCTTGTAGGTTATGTTCGCATATGATGAGAACGTATTGGTGCAGATGGGTGCGCCTGTTATTGTCACGGTCGTCGCAGTGCCTGGTGTAAGAATTACTTGCGCAGCCGGCCCGGCAACTGTAGTCGTTCCGTCACTGACTGATATGCCGCTGGCCGCAATTGTAGCCGCTTCTGAGCCCCTGTTATTGAGCACCAGCGTTAATGTCGTGGCTGAATAGCTATAATCTTCAACCACAACTGGAAATACTTCGGATTTCCAATAAATCCTGCTGGTTTTCTCTGAAGCGCCGCTGCCGCTTGCCTGTTGGGAGATGATGCCAATCGCAACGAGTGCGATGATGAGCACCACTGCAAGAATGACCAGATATTCAGTCGCACCCTGCCCTTTCATTGTTCCAGAGTTCACAGTTACCACCTCTAAAGATATCAATATCTATAGTTTTTCTTTTTCCGAGGGTTTTCTTTTTTCTAAAAAGAAAAGGCTCTTTCTCTGCTATCTATTTCAAGGCAATATTTAAAAATTATACACAATTACCAACAAGCGGTTTCTGGCCGATTATCTTCAGACCGGTTAGCCCGGATGACACGCTGTAGGTTATGTTGACATATGCTGCAAATGCGGTCCCGGATGCACCACATGATGTAGTGGTGACATCAATTGACCTGGTTGCACCGCCTGGTATTCTTGTTGCAGGGTTTGAATTGGCGGTTCCTCCATAAGATGTGGTAATACCGGTTCCAGCTGCTGATGCCAATGTTATGGTGTCAGAGCCCCTGTTTGTCATTACAAGCGTCAGCGTGGTGCCTGTAA
>MNVF01000067.1 GCA_001871535.1 Candidatus Micrarchaeota archaeon CG1_02_49_24 | reverse complement strand
TTCTTCATGCACTGAAAGGTGCTTCGGCACATGCTCTTTTCAGTGTAGAACCAAAATTTCGGTTGAGATATCCAGAAGGTGAATTTTGGTCGCCGGGAAAATTCTATCGCAGCGTTGGCGATGTTGATCTTGCGACCACCCGGAAGTATGTCAGGGAGCAAGACCACCGCCAACTTCAGTTATCAGAGTTTTAGCGCAGGCGGCGAGAAGCCCCGACTTTCAAGTCGGGGAGAAGCTGCCTGCAAGACGTGGGGTCATAGGGGCAAAGCCCCTATTTCACTATCTTTAAGAGTATTAATCAATGCAATGTGCGCTTTTTTGTACCCCATATCACCCTAATTCCCCTCCACTCATTTTAATATTACATATAATAGACCAAAGTTTATTTATTGTTTTCCTTAACCAATCGTTCAATAATGTCTAAGAGTTTTTCAAATGCAATGCTGGCTAGCAATGAGCTGATCGCCATGCCGGTCATAACTATTAATATGCCCAGCATGACGGTTGACATAAATAATGCATCAGCGTATCCCTTGGAAAAGAAACCGAACACAAAGAGAATGAAGTCTAAAGCTGCTATTGCAATTATTATAGGTATTGCGGCAAGCCCTATCCAGTCCCCAAATTCTGCCTTAACCAAAATCTTGACGATAGTTTTAGCGGCGAACCCAATGATTGTGGCGAAAATGCCAAAGTAGAAGAGAATCTGATTGAAATCGTTGCTGGTGCTGTTAAGTGAAAAATTTGCAGGCAGAAACATCCGGGTGAAGTTCATATCCGGCTCAAAAAAAATTAATATGCCGGCAACCCCAATGATGAGAAGCACAATCGTTAGCGACAAAAAAGTTCCGCTGAGGCTGCTGGAGCCCAGCTGTATCATAAATCTCATTAATTGCATTGCCAGAGGGTTTATGCCGGTTTCCCTATCGTCAATGATTCTCATAACACCCTCTCTATGTGTCCAAGCGCCTTAATTATCCTTTTCATTGGCTGGGTAAGCGCAAACCGCACATATCCCTTGCCCGCGCTGCCAAAGCCGCTGCCCGGAGTAGCCACCACTCCCCTTTCAAGGCACCTTTCAGCAAACTTGATGTCGCCACCGCTGCCCTCTGGCACTCTAGCCCAGACATAGAATGTGGCATTGGAACCAAACACCTTCAAGCCAATCTTTTTCAGCCCTGCCGCCAGCACCTTCCTTCGCAGTTCATACTCCCTAAGAATCTGTTTAACGCATTCGGGCTTCTCCCTTCCCTTGTAAAGCCCAAGGGCAAATGCCCCTGCCTTCTGCGTATACACAGGATTCCCGCTGTCAATCTGCGACTTTACCTTAACCAACCCGCCAACATACTCCTTCCTGCCAACCGCAAACCCAATTCTGTCTCCTGTCATGCAGAATGTTTTTGAGAGTGAATGGAACTCAATCGCATTGCCGGTGAACTCAAGGATTGATGGCGCAACATAATCGCCATATGTAAATTCACTGTATGCATTGTCATAGGCAAGGATGGCATTCTTCCTTTCAAAAATATCCGCCAGCCTTTCCATAAACTTTCTGCTTGCAATCGCCGAAGTTGGATTATTCGGATAGTTTAAATACACAATTCTTGTTCTGGCATCAATCAAATTTTCCAATTCATCCAGGTCAGGGAGAAAATTATTTTTTTCCAGAAGTGGGATGAATCTCGGGATTCCATCGCATAAAATCGTCGCTCCCTGCGCATACACAGGATAGCCCGGGTTCGGGCAAATTACATTATCCCCCGGGTTGACAAACGCCCTTGCGATATTTGCAATTGCCTCCTTGCTTCCCAAACAGGCGCAAACTTGGCTGCTGTTTATGCTGACCCCGAACCTCCTGTCCATGAAACCAACAACTGCCTCCCTAAACTCAAGCTCGCCTTTTGATGAGGAATAATTGTGGTTCTCCTGGTCCCTTGCTTCCACTGCCAGCCTCTCCCTTATCTCAGCCGGTGCAGGCAAATCCGGGTCGCCAATCCCAAATGATATTATTTCAACTCCCTGCTTCCTCTTCTCCTCCACGGTCTTCTCGATTCCCGCAAATAGGTAGGGCGGCAGCTTGGAGATTCGTTCAGATAGTTTTGTGGTTTTTGTAGCCATGCTCTCACTCGCAATTTTCAAATAACTGCTCATAGATTTGCCTTCTCCTGACTAACCTGTGCTTTCCGTTTTCTGCCATCACTTCTGCCGGCAATGGATGCGAATTGTAGTTGTTTGCCATGGCAAACCCATAGGCGCCAGCGTTCTCAATCACAATCAAATCGCCCTCTGCGATGGTTGGGAGCTTCCTCTCCCTGCCAAGAAAATCTCCGCTCTCGCACATCGGGCCGACAATGTCGTAGGTTATCAGTTTCGAGTCTCGGGTCTTGGGTCCCGGGACTCTAGACTCTGAACCCTGGACTCTGGACTCTAGACCACTCTTTCCATCAACCCTTATGTGATGGTAGGAGCCATAAAGAATCGGCCGCATGAGGGCATTAATTCCCCCGTCCACTATTGCATAATTCTTCCCGGCCATCTCCTTGGTGCAATTGACTCTTACCAGCAGGTAGCCTGCATTGGCAACTATGCTTCTGCCCGGCTCAATGAACAATTCCGGCTCATAATCCATGGATTCCTTCACCCTGGCTGCAAATTCCCTTGCAATCCCTTCTGCGATTTCGCCAATGGAAGGCACCTTCTCATCAGGCCTGTAGGCTATGCCAATGCCTCCGCCAATGTCAATAAATTCGAACCGTATCCTTGCGTTGTCAAGCCTCGCAATCAATGCAAACAATCTGTCCATTGCCTGCCCATAGGGCTCTGTTTCTGTTATCCCAGAGCCTATGTGCATGTGTATGCCGAACCGCTTTACCCCGTGCTTCTTGGCATCTAAATATAGGCGCTCTAGACTGTGGTCGTTCTCCTCCTGTGACATGCCGAACTTGCTTGTCGGCGAGCCTGTCACGCAATGTTCATGGTGGCCTGCGCCTATCCCCGGGTTGAAGCGGAATGATAGGGTAGTTGGCAGCCCAATTCGCCTCACCCGCTCATAAATGCTAGTCGAATCAATGTTGAATATTGCGCCGCTCCGAACCACTTCGCGGGCCTCTTCCTCATTCACCGAGCCCGAGGTGAATATTATCTTATTCCCTGAGAAGCCAGCCAGCCTTGCTGCCCTGAGCTCGCCAATCGAAACCACGTCAACCCTGCTTCCCAGCTCCCGGAGCAATCTTAGCAGTGCTAGGTTCGTATTCGCCTTTGCGGCATAATAGATTCTTGTTTTCCTGTAATGTCTGCCAAAGGCCGAGCCGAGTGCATTGTAATTTTCCCTGACCTTCCCGGCATCTATGACATATAGCGGCGTACCGTAGGCTGAGGCAAGCTCTTGTGCGGGAACTCCGCCAATCAGGTTTTCTGTTTCCAGTTTTCGGTTTACGGACATTTTTTTCACATCTTTTTTTGTTCAATCTTCTTTTCACTAAGCAGGCAAAATTAAAATAAATATGTAAAAAATAAAAAATTCACCTGATTAGCCGGTAGCTTCTCAGCATCTCGCGGATTTTTTCTATGTTTTCCCTGCTCGTTTCGCAGATGGGCAGCCTGAACCCCAGGCTCTGTGTCAGCCCCATGAGGTGGGCTGCGTGCTTCACGGGAATCGGGTTGGTGTCCACGAACATGCCCTTGAACAGGTTGGCAAGCGCCTCATTCTCCCGTTCCATCTCATCAAACCTGCCAGCCAATCCCTGGTCGGTGAACCTCCTCATCCTATCCGGGATTATGTTTGATGCGACTGATATCACGCCCATTCCGCCATAGCCCCGCATCATGCTGAACGTGTCCTCGTCATTCCCGGAGAGGATGATGAAATTTGCGCCGCACTCCTCCCTTATTTGTTTCCAGCTTTCCGGCTTGCCAGTGGCCTCCTTCACCCCAATGATGTTGGAATATTCCCGTGCCAGGCGCGCCATGGTTTTTGACTCAATTGCTTTTCCAGCCCGTCCCGGGATGTTATACAGTATCTGGGGCGCATCCACCTGCTCGGCAATCGTGCCAAAGTGCCTGAACATCCCTTCCTGGTTCGGTTTGTTGTAATAGGGGCAGACCTGCAATGTTGCGGCAGCGCCTGCGTCAACCGCATGCCTGCTCATCTCAATCGCCTCATAGGTGCAGTTGCTGCCCGTGCCTGCTATGACCGGCACCTTTGAATTCTCAATCACGAACTCAATCACCCTGTTATGCTCAGAATGGTCGAGCGTCGGGCTCTCGCCGGTGGTGCCGCAGGGCACAATCCCGTTCACATACCTGTTCTGCAGCTCAACCAATGCCCTGAGCGATTCATAATCAATATCATTTTTGATGCCCGTCGCCACGAATGGAGTGATTATCGCGGTTATGGTCCCTTCAAAGGTCGGATTTGCCATTTATATCACCGGTATTTATTTTGGGCGAAGGAATATTTAAGCTTTTCGTCTATTTTCGTCAAAAATAAGGAGAAAGTTCACCAATTCCTTAAAATTATGAAGGTTTTCGTCTTTTTTATGCCTTTTATCTTGCGAATTTCGTCAACAAGCCCGTTGAGCTCTCCCACACTACCTGCCTCCACCTTTGCGCAGATGTCATAGTCCCCGCTTATCTCCGCCAAGTCCTGCACGCCTTTTATTGCCGCGATGGCTGTTGCAACCTTTGCAGTTTCGCTGGTGGTGATGATGAAAATAAGCGCACCCGTCCCAGCGCTCTTCAATTCGATGGTGAAGCGCTTGATTACCTCTTTTGCAAGCCGCGCGGCCCTTCTTCTCACAGATGCCTCGCTGATGCCAGTCTTTTTCGCAATTTCGGTATTGCTCATCCTGGCATTTCCCTTGAGTAGCCCCAATATTTTCAAATCAGTTTCATCAGCTGCCATGCCCATGCCATAAGATAACATAGATGTAATTTAAAATTGTTGTTTCGCAAATGGTAATTCAGGTGGTTTGGCATGGCACTTGAAATCAAAAAATGCATGGCAGAATTCCTAGGCAGCTTCATCCTGGTCCTCGCAGTGGCAATGATGGCTGCAGCTACAGGCAATGTGTTTATAGTGGCGCTCACAAACGGAATCGCGCTCCTTGCGGCAATCTTCATCACCCTTAGAATTTCAGGTGCCCAGATAACCCCGGTTGTCACCCTTGCGCTCATTCTTGCTGAAAAGGAAGAGCCCGCCCGCGGGGTCTCTTTCATAGTCTCCCAGCTCATCGGCGGTCTGGCGGCTTCCTGTTCTTCCTGCTCGGCAGCTACACCCAGTCTGGCGTTCCTGCGCTTGGCAAGGACATTACATTCCTGCAGGGTATTGCTGCCGAAACCGTGGGAACATTTGTGCTCGTCCCCACCATCTTCATGGTTGCAATAGATAGGCGTGCTGAGCAATACGCAAAGCTCGCGCCATTTGCCATTTCATCTGCGCTCACAGCAGGAGTGCTCCTATCCGGCGCCATCAGCGGCGGCTCGCTGAACCCTGCCCGCGCGCTCGGCCCTGCGCTGTTTGCCAATCTCTGGCAGAATCACATAGTTTACTGGCTCGGTCCTGTATTTGGCGCTGTGCTTGCTGTATTGGCATATAGCTACGTGCTGAAGGAGTAATGGGCAGGCATTTGAACTGGATGCATTCCACCAGTCTGCATTTGGTGATTGCGTGGGTAGCCTAGTGTCATGCATGGCTATCAACATGCTCGCCAGCGTGCATCCCGCGCGGAACGATTGAGCATCCGAAGGATGCGAGCATGTTGATATGTCATACAAAAAATACCTTGCAATAAACTATCTCTATAATTTCATCTATGACGCATTTGACGTCATGCTGCCCCTTTACCTTGCCTACAATGGGGTGGCATTGGCTGATATGGGCATGCTGCTAGCTATTTTCCCGCTTGTTTTCCTGGTTGCGCGCCTGTTTTTCAGCATGGTTGCAGATGTCCACAGCACCAAGCCATTTTATATCCTCACAGGGGTGAGCAATATCGCAGCAGTGCTCTCCTATTCCGTATTCTCCCCTCTAGCATTCATCATTGGCAAGGTGCTCAATGGAATCACCTCCTCTGCATTCTGGGCCGTGAACCGGAGCTCGCTTTCAAACATCAGTCCCAGGGGCGATGGCGAGACTCATGTAGCCATTAATCTGGCATCCATGCGCCTGCTGGGCGCCGGCACCGGCCGGCTTACCATTGGATTTGTGCTCGCTTATTTTTCGTTTTCCGGAGGGTTTGTTTTTCTGGGTGCGGTTACAATTTGCCTTACCCTGATTGCGCTTGGTGTTCCCATGGGCAAACCGGTGGCAAAGCCCACCTTCGCCATAATCAAACCCCTTAGTTTTTGGCTCAGCTCGCTCGCGCTTGCAATTTTCGCAGGCATGCGCATGATGCTGATTGTCTTCCTCTACCCGCTCTACATGGATTCCCAGCATTATTCATTCGAGCAGATCGGCCTGTCGCTGGCCGGCTACTTGATTGTTTCCACCATCGGCAGCCGCCTCTATTCTCGTTTTGGCCCAAAGCCATTTGTACTGGTGCTTATGTCTTTAGGCATGGCATCGCCCATGCTGCTCTGGTTTGCTCCGGGCATGGGCCTGATGTGGTTTATCCTATTGCTGTTGGTGAATTGCCTTGGGTTCGGCGCAGGCATTGCCTTGTTTGAAGAAGTGCTGTTCAAAGAGGTAGCAGGAAGCAAAGCCCTCTCGTTTGACATCGGCTATATCCATGTGCCTGCGAGGTTTGCAGAGATGGCGCTCCTGATACTCACAGGCTATTGCGCCCAATATTACGGCTATGGGGCTGCCTTTGCAATCGCAGGCATAATAGGCGCAATTTATCCCCTGCTTTCCTGGGCGATAATCAAGCAGAAACGGCAGGGTGCATGCGCTACCCTGAATTAATCGTTATCACAACCAAATCTACAAAAGTATTTAAACAATCACAACGAAATTCATTGGGGTGTGTTTATGGCTTCACAACAAACCAGACAGGTAACTGCAACTCAAAAGAGTGCTCAGTTAGCTGCTTTAGCAGGAAATCTTTATCGAGGTTCCCGTGAGTTGCTTCTGGCCGAAGGTCTAATGGTAGAGCGTTCTCGGCCGGGTCATCAAACAGGCCTGGTGAAATGTCCAAGGTTTCCTGCTCCTGACGGTGTTAAGCCTGAGCAGATGAAAACTCTGTTTGGATCTCACTTCAAGAAAATCATAGATGCCGAGTTAAAATTTCTGGTTGCAGGCGATGCCAGCGTAAACCCCCTATGTGGTTTGTGGATGAAGGGAATAACTGATGTCACAAAAGCTCTCATTACCGTTGGGAGCTGAAATGATTTCTTCCCGGAGGACAGACGTGATTCCAGGGATAATTCTCACGGATTAGTCTTCGCCATCCTATTCATGGAGGGTGGTCTTCCGTTGGATGCTCCAATTAGTTTCACAGACGTGCCAAGGCTGCTCAGGGGAAATGAAATTATACCTGGTGGTATGCGTAACTTTGATAGGTTGCTATTGAAGCTTTACAACGCACGTTATCAGGATAGATTGCCACTTCTCACAACCATGGCAGATGCACACGAGTGGCTGGATGCTTTCAACCAGGCAATTGGAATTTCCGTTGGTGAGGGGTTGATAGGCAACGCTTTGTCCATACAAATAAGCGATACCAATTGGCCACAGACACCGCGTTAACCGTGTGCCCGTTTAGCATGTTTTTCCATTAAATCTAATAGAGGTGTGTTTATGCGTGAACAGTTTGTTTTAAGGAGAGCAGGTCAGCCAAATCCAACAGGAAGGGATATGGTTGTCCCAAGAAGCTTTTTTGAACGTTTGGCAAACAGTCCGGATGGGGTCGCGTTCTCTGTTACAGGCCGAACTCCTAGCTCAGTTATAATTGAGATGGAGGATTCTGGTCCAGTCAAAGGAAAAGCACCTGTTTGTGAGCCATTGATTATAGACGTGAATGAAAATGCCTATAACTCTAGTGAAGGTGAGGTCACCGGCTCGCAGGCTCGCACGAAGTCAAATATCCCTTAACTGTTGACCCTTCCTTTGCAAAATGTTTCCGTACCCCTGTTTATGCCGAAGTCGCAGTGGCAGGTGCGCAGTGGAAAGCTTGCGAGTACTATGAGGTTGAAGAGGCTCGGAATGATGGAATCACCAGCATGCACATCGCGCCCAAACCAGATGCTCCCGGGAAATTTGAGGTCCTTGTCACTACAAGTAACGACCCTAAGCAACAAAATATCTTCGCTGATTTGTGGGTTATGGCAGGTGGCAGGGTGTCACAGTTTTCCGGTGTCATTGATTGCTCGGTTCAAATGCGCCGGGAGCTTGCCAAATTGTTAGGCCCCGGCAGTCCGCTGGAGGCAGAACTGGTTTTGTTTGTTCAGGACATGGCTCTCATGATATCTGGTGTGCTTCCTAAGCTTAGACAGCCTGCTTTGCCAAAAGGGGTAACCATTGTGAGCGAAGAATGCCAGATGGTTGATGGCGAATTTCACTATACATTAGTGCTTTCAGTTAAGCCAGGGGAACAACCGGCACGCAATGTGGAATTCGCTATGCATGGTGAGGAGTTCACCTGCAAGCTCCTAGGGTCAGACAAATAACTATAGCTGTATCTTTTAATTCTTTTGAACTAAAATTAATCTCACTAAATCTATCAATTTGTTTACAAGAGGTATCCCCATGGACTCAAAGAGCATTGGATTTTACGAAGAGCCACCTGGCTCATTCGAAAAAAGCTCGCAACATCGGCGCGATGTTGCGATGAAAGTTTACAAAGTAGGCGGCAGCTGCCTTGCCAGCACAGATGACCTGAACATCGTGCTCGAATTGGCAAAGGACAAGCCCATTTTCGTTTTCTCAGCGCTCAAAGGCGTGACCGACAAATTAATCGAGCAGGGCAAGAAGGCCGAAGCCGGCGAATATTCCCTTGAGGAATTGCGCAAGCTCCATTACGATACCATTGAGTCCAAGCTCGGCAACGGCAGGCAGCAGACAAAAGCAAAAATTGATTCTCTCTTTTCAGAGCTTCAGGTTACGCTGGACAAAATCAAGCTGGAACGCAAAATGACCCTGGAACTCCTCGATTCAGTGCAGGCATTCGGCGAGCGCCTCGTTGTGCCCATTATGGAAGGGTTTCTCAATGACAAGGGCATCCCTGCAAAGGCACTGAGCGACCGCGAGGGCGGGTTTATTACGACTGCAGAATTCGGCGATGCCAACGTGCCGGACGAGCAATTGCCTGCCATAAAGGAAAAAGTGATGGCAGTTGTGGAAGAGGGCAAAATTCCGGTTGTCGCAGGCTTTGTCGGCCGCACCAGGGCAGGAAAAATCACCACGCTCGGCAGGGGCGGCAGCGACCTGACCGCAACGCTCATTGCAGCTGCCCTTGGCTGCGAAGTGGTTCTTTTCAAGGACGTTGACGGGCTGATGAGCGCAGACCCCAAGCTGGTGCCCACTGCAAAAATTGTCAGAAAAATGAACTCCTATGATGCGCTTGAGGTTGCCCACTACGGCTCAAAGGTGGTGTTTGAAAAAGCCATCTTTCCCCTTCTTGCAAGGGATGCACCCCTGAACATCAGGAGCTTCAGGGGCAAGAGCGCAGGCACCATCATCGATTCATCAGTTTCTGACGAGCTGGTGGTTTCAACAGTCAAGGAAGCCTCGGTGCTTGAATTCACCGGCACCATGGCGCACTACGGTGCCCTGATGACGAAATTTGCCGAGATAAAATACTACCCGCTTGCCATGTTGGAGATTTCCTACGGTGAATCTTCAATAATAGTGGATACGCCAAAGACCGAGCGGCTGCTTCAGCTGCTTGCTGAGTTCAAGTTCACTGTGAAGAGTGGCTATTCGATGGTGGCGCTCATAGGCGCATCCATGAAAGGCAAGTCCGGCATTGCAGTAAGGATATTCAGGCTTCTTGCCGACAAGGGCATAAATGTGGACGGCATATTTGCCAGCCCCTCAGGGCGCAACATCTCAGTGCTGATTGAGAAACAGAACCTCGAAGTTGCTGCCAATGTAATCCATGCGGAGTTTATTGGGAAGTAGGGACTAAGGGGAAAATATCCCGCAGCCACTCCGTTTTCATTTGCAGAAAAAGTCAGATTCCCAATAGGTATACAGCTCGATTTTATAATCGCTTCTGAGGGATTTTATCTGCTCCGGCAGCCGTTTCATGTCAGTTGGCTTATGGTAGGCGGAAATCGACATAGTTGGCTTGTATTTTTTAATCAGGTTGCCTGCGCCGATGAGTGCCTTCTCCTCATACCCTTCTATGTCCATTTTGATGAAATCGATTTTTTCATCCTTAAGAAAATCATCTAATCTTATTACGTCTATTTTCTGCCTGAACCTGGCGTCAGGTTTCAGGCTGAGTGAGGCACTGCTGTCCCCTGCATAATTATAGCTGACCTCTGCAGTTGAATTTGCATCGCCAACGGCTTTATTCAGGGGCTGGATTATCTCCTGGAAATTATTGAGTTCAATATTCTTTTTGAGTGTTTCGTAAATTTCCGGGACAGGTTCAAATGCATAGACCTTTTTCGCACCCAATGCCGCACATTGGATGGCAAAAGAGCCTATGTGGGCTCCGGCATCCACCACCACTTTATCCGTTATGTCCTCCTCAGATACGTTGTACTGGTTCATCAGGTAAATTTCACTTATAAGCAGTGCGATTTCGGTTTGGCTTATGGTGCTGACATCAAAGCACAGCGCCCGCCCCTTATAGGTGATTTCAGCCATCTTTGGGCAAAAAGAGTCATAATCCGTGGTCAGGGCGTAGGTGCCCTTAAGCAGTTTTTGCTGCTCTGCGGTCGTGCATTTTCTCAATACGCATTTCCTGAATATTATGGATGCGAGCAGGCCAATGTTGGCTAAGTTCAGTGATGCAATGTTCTTGCCAAGAATCTGGGGCATGTCGTGCTTTATGACGCCAGTAAGGAAGGTAATCTCGTGCTGGCCCAGTTCCAGCCGCTCCCTGTTTTCATTGCAAAGGAATACGGCTATCTCATCGCCATTTCTATTTATTATGATGCAGTTCACCCACTTTTTCAGTAAACAGTTCTTATCTTCCCGCCCACTATTTTCTCAGTTATGGCAGGAATGCGCTCAAGCTCACCGGCTACGAACTTCTCCACCCTGGCAGCAATTCTTTCGTAATCGGCATCCCCCTGCCCGCGCAGGAACAGGTTGACGTTCTTCGGCTCGGTGATTGGCTTTCCGATTTGCGAGAGCATCATCAGGTTGCATTCTGTCACATCGCCGCCGAATTCATTGATTATGTCGTTGGCCAGCTGAAATGAGAATAGGGTGTATATCTTGCCCACATGGTTCACTGGGTTTTTGCCAGCTGCAGCTTCAAGTGACATCTGTCTCATGGGCGTAATCAGTCCGTTTACCCTGTTCCCCCTTCCCACACTGCCGTCGTCGCCCATCTCACAGGAAAGCCCGGTGGCTGTAAGATAGATAGAGCCGGTTTTCTCATCATCTCCCGTGTTCACGTGCACTTCCACATCATAGTCAAGGTTCATTTTCTTTATTACTGCCCTGGTATTTGCAATGATATCCTGGCGCACCTTCTCTTTTATCTCAGCATATTGGGCGATGCTATTCACATGTTTGGCGATGAATGCGACAGCCACTGTGAGCTTGAGCTTTCCATCCTCACGCAATGCCATGACCTTTATGTCTTTCCCGACTGCAGGCATCCCGCGCTTATACTCCTGGCTGTTCAGGAATTGCTCGGTCTCAAGGGTAACCCGCTCGGTGACAGAAAGTGGCGCATAGCCCACTCCGAAGCTCGTGTCATTTGCCAATGGCACTTTGGTGTTCCGCATGAAAATGTCAACAAGGTCCTTTGAGCTTTTGGAGATGCGGTTGGGCTCTATCTCAACCTGTGAACGGTCATCCACTTCAATATATCCGCCTGCCACATCCCTGAGCCGCTTTTTTGTGGCTTCCAGGGCAATGGATGTCACATCGAATTTGGTTCCGCCAGCCTCATAGGTGGCCCTTCCGCTCAAGAGAATATAGATTGGTTTTGTGAACCTGCCCCCTCCGAAACCCACTTCGGTGGCGCCCCCGCAGATTTGCGCCTTGTCCACGTTGTGGTGAAGTATCTTTCCGCATTTGTCAAGGTATTCCCTGCACAGGGCAAGGCTCAGGTCCTCGACTATCCCATCAACCAGCGTGTCCGGATGGCCGACTCCTTTCCTTTCCACCACTTCTATGCTGCTTTCATTCACGGAATATGTCCCTTTTTGGATGTGTATCCTCTTATCAGGCATATATTACCAACTCCATTCTACTCGCAATAAAAATCTTCCTCTGCAAACGAATTAAGCGTGATGACATAATCCTCCCTTATGCTCTTGACCGCGTCGGCTGATTTCTCTTTATCTGGCACATGATATGCTGCGAACGATAAAACCGGCTTATATTTTTTGATTGTTTCTTTGGCACCTAGAAGGACATTCTCTTCATACCCTTCAACATCCATTTTTATGAAATCAATCCGTTCCCCCCCCATAAATTTATCTACGGTGGTGATCTCTATTTGCTGTGTGTTCATCTCCAGGCTTGATGGGTCGCTTATGTGGGCTGCATAGCCGGCCCCAGCGCGATATTCAATCTTTGATATACATTCCTTGTCACCCAGCGCTTTGTTTATAAGTATAATTTGCGCAGACAGGTTGTTTTTGTCTACCTCTCCCTTGAGTAGTTCATAGTTATCCTTCAACGGCTCAAATGCATAAATTTTTTCAGCCCCCAATGCCGCGCACATCAAAGAAAACGTGCCTATATGCGCACCTGCATCAATGACCACCTTGCCTTTTATGTTCTGCTCGGTCAGGCAATATTGGTTCTGAATAAAAATTTGGTGTACCATTTCAAAAAAGATGGCTGGCTCTATCCGGTTGGTAATCCATATATGCCTGTCCCTGAAAATTATTTCAAAATGGTATCCTGCGTCGCTAAATTTCAACTTATTCAATGTCAGTCCTTCCAGCAGAAGAAGCCGTTCTTTTTCGGAGTTCTTATGCAATATTTTTTGTTTTACCGCGATTTTCCCTACTAGATATAGATTGGACAATCGCAGGGTGGTTATGCTATGCGTTATTACCTTGAGCAGGTTTGGGAGTATGGAAACCCCAATTTTAAGGTTAGCGTAAATAAAGTCAAATTCTGCATTATCTTTTATCTCAATCTGCGTTCCGGATTCATCAAGATAAATCAATCTGATTTCCTCCCCTGTTCTAGTATGTATAGCACCCATTCAACTACCTCCCTTCCCTAATGTTCACTTGTTTGCCAGTTCCCCAGCCACTGCCTTGTCCACATTCTTCCGCTCAGGCGAGCTTACCTGGATGCCATTCACGAAGAATGTCGGGGTTCCCCTCACTCCAATGCGGCCGCCCTCGTTCAGGTCAGCCAGCACAATTGCCTCCTTGATGCCGCTATCAAGGCAGGCATCGAACCTGTCGCTATCGAGCCCTATATATCCTGCATAGCTCTTCAAGTCAGCATCAGCCAGCCGCTGCTGGTTATCAAACAGCATGTTGTGGTATTCCCAGAATTTGCCCTGCTCGTGGGCGCATTCGCTGGCCTGTGCTGCCTGCATGGAATCTATGGGGATATTCACCAGCGGGAACTGCTTGAACACAATCTTGATTTTGCCAGCGTATTTATCAAGCAGGTATTGTTCTGTCGCCACTGCCTCCCTGCAATATGGGCATTCGAAATCGCTGAACTCCACCACTGCGACTGATGCATTAGCCGTTCCCTTATAGGGCCTTCCTGAAATTTTTATGTCCTTTCGTTCCTTGTTCTCAGTGCAGCCAGCCACTAGCACCAGTGCCAGCAAGAGAGCAGCAAGAATAAGGCATCGTGAGGCCGTCAGAGTACTGCCTCCTTCGCAGGCAGGTGAATGAGCAGGCCTCACGAGAATTTTTCGAATGAGCCAATACCACCTGCTTGCAGGCGGTGGGCTCTTCGTAAAATCTGATATCCTTTGGTTCATGCATATTGTTATCCCTGAATTATTTTATAAAGATATTCTGCATTCAAGTATGCCATGCATAACCCTACTGGGAGCAAATTGGCTAGTGGATATCAGAGCGGGCCTCAGAAGCCAGGCGCACCCAAAGATACTGAATTCCTCCTTGCTAAGGGCAACCTCTATTGCAGCCTCTCCCTCCATGGCGCCACGCGAAAGTACCATGGCATGCTGGTGGAGCGCGCTAACGGTTCCCTGTATGTGCATGCTATCAACCTGCTCGAATCTGTAAACGACCGGGACCCAATTCTTATGCATCCTGAAATTTCCCACGACTCAGTCAGGCTTGTCTATTCCCTCCCCAAGGGCCTCGACGGGAAAATGACAAAGGAAATATCTATGCTTGAAGATTGTGCCGGCGTGTCCATAAAGTATACCTTTGAAACGTCAGAGCCATTTCTGAGTTTTGAGGTGTTGCCCCTTGTCACCTACAGAAATGCCCATGCCCTGAATCCCCAGGCAGACCTTTCGCCGTCTTTTGGAAACAGATGGTTCCGCACCCATCGGCTGCTCTCAGGCTCGAATATGCAGTTTGACTATTCCCCCAAGTGGCATGAGCTCTTCTACGAGCGGGAATATGAGCGCGGCTATGAAAGCAGCGATAATGTGTTTTCTCCTGGAGCCTTCACGGCAATCGGCAGGCCGAGGCATCTTGAAATAAGGCTGATGCTGGTTGAAGTCCCCAGTTTCCAGTTTCCAGTTTCGGGGCTCCAAACTCCAAACCCCTTACCCATTACCCAGAACTCCAAACCCCAAACCATCAAAGTGATATCTGCCCAATTGTCCTTATACAATTCGCTTGTGCGTTCCCTAGGCACTTTCGTAGTCAGCCAGGCTGGCCTGAATAAGGTGGTTGCCGGCTATCACTGGTTTGATGAATGGACAAGGGACACGCTCATTTTTCTCAATGGCTACATGGCCGTAAGCAAGGACTATGCCACGGTGCTCCAGCAGCTGGAGCAGCTCATGTCTGTTTCCCACAATGGACTGCTCTCCACCACGGTTATAGACGGCCGGCCGGTGTTCAATTCATCAGACGCGCAGCTCCTCTACATCAACCTAGCATACGGTTATTTCAATGAAACACAGGATTTGGAATTCCTGAGGCACGCCTACCCTTTTCTCAAAAAGCTCCTTACCGGCTATATCGAGGGCACCGGGCTCTATTCCATGGATACGGATTTTCTCATCAACTGCAGGAAGGCGCAGACCACCTGGATGGATACCAAATACACCCCCAGGACAGGCAAGTGCGTTGAAATCAACGCCCTTTGGCACAATGCCCTCTGCATAATGGACGAGTTCTCAACCCTCCTGGGAGCCATGGATAACTACACGGCCCACATCCTTGGGGTTAGGAATTCATTTCCGAAATTCCATGGCGATGGCTGGCTCAGGGACACGCTCGAGGACGATTCGCTCAGGCCGAACCAGCTTTTTGCCGCTGCATTGCCCTATCCAGCTGTCGGCAAGGAATGGATGAAGAAAATTGTCGAATCCACCCAGAGGCACCTTCTCACGCCCGTGGGTATCCGCACCCTTCCTCTCAGCCACAGGGATTATTCGGAATATTACCTTGGCTCAGAGAATGAGCGCGACCGCTCCTACCATAATGGCATGATATGGCCCTGGCTCCTTGGGCTCTACCATGACGCTGTCCAAAACCTGGCGAAGCATGGAACCACGGGCAGCTATCTTGACATTAAAACGCTCGCAGCATTCAGCCTGCCGGGCAGGCAGCCCTGCCCTGGCTACATCCCTGAGCTTTACGATGGTTTCCTCAAGCCCGCAGGCTGCGTGGCCCAGGCCTGGAGCTGCAGCGAAATAGCACGGATTCTCCATGACCATATGGTAAATAACAATCAATGCAGCAATAACAATAAGGCTGAGATTACGGTACGCACAAAATAGACGATATCTACTTACTACTATGTCCAAATGGCTCGGCTTACAGGTAAATGAACTTCGAATATTCCATTCCCTTGCACGAAAGAAGCGCCTTTGCCAGTAAAGAGAGCTGTTTTCCGTCCCCTTTTGCAATGATGAGTTCCATGCACTTGCCTGAATTAAGGTGGCTGTGGAGATGGGCGCTTATCAGTCTCTTGAACCCGTGCACTACTTTTCCAAACGAAGGTGAATCACTGTAGACTATGATATATATCGCCTCGCCCGGGTGTGCCTTCCGCTGCGTTTCCTGGGCCATGAACCTCAGGGCTGAGCGTATGATTTCGCTCCTGCTGGAAAAGCCCATCTCAGTCCTCAGGCGGTCAAGCTCCTTGAGCATCTTCTCATTCAATGAAATGCTGATTATGTTTGACACGGAGTTAATAATAACAGGGAAACAATTAATAATATGTATGTTAATAATAACTAAGAAATAATTAATAACATTGTGTTTGGAATTTGGATGTTTGTGATTCCATGGATACCTATCCTGTCTGGATTTATTCGCTTGCCAGCGTGCTGCTGGTCAGCCTTGTGTCATTGGTAGGCTTACTCTATTTTTTCCTGAAAAAGAAAGCCGACCTCGGCCTTGTGCTGCTCTTTCTCGTCAGCTTTTCAGCAGGCGCGCTCTTTGGCGATGCATTTCTCCATCTCCTTCCAGAAGCTGCTGAAGATGCCGGGCTCAGCCTCCAGCTTGGGATATATGTATTGCTGGGTGTCATCATGTTTTTCATCCTTGAAAAATTCATCCACTGGCGCCACTGCCATGTGCCTACGAGCGTAGACCATCCCCACCCGCTTGCAGTCATGAACCTCCTTGGCGACGGCCTCCACAACCTGCTGGATGGCATGATAATAGCAGGCAGCTACCTCACAGATGTGACCGTTGGAGTTGCTACAACCGTTGCGGTAGTCCTCCATGAAATTCCCCAGGAAATAGGTGATTTCGGCGTCCTGTTGCACAGCGGGCTTGATATTAAGAAGGCGTTATTTTTCAATTTCCTTACCGCGCTGACTGCTGTTGTGGGGGCACTGCTCGTCCTCCTGCTCAGTTCGGAGATAGGTGGCCTCAATGCGATACTTATCCCGGTTGCGGCAGGCGGGTTCCTTTACATCGCAGGCTCTGACCTGATTCCTGAATTGCACAAAGAGACAGAACCCTGGAAGTCAGCGATGCAATTGGTGGGGATTGTGCTGGGAATAGCTGCGATGTATGCGCTGAAGGTTTTCGGCGGTTGAAGTTTTTGTTTTAGCATACGGTGTTGGCCGGCGTTTTTCTCTCAAATGCCAGTATGTTCTTCAATGTCGTTTCAAGGATTCTCATGAGTGCCTCTGTGCTGTTGAACGCATTGTGCGGCGTGATTATAACGTTCTCCCTTGAAATGAGGATATGGTTGCATACGAGCGTCCTCAAGCTTTCCTTGTCATAGTGTTTTGACAGGAGCTCGCGCTCCTCCTTTATTGCCACCTTATCCTCAAGCACATCAAGCCCTGCACCGCCGATTATGCCGCTGTTAAGCCCATAGACAAGGGCCCTGGTGTCAATAAGGCCGCCGCACGCAGTATTTATCGTGAAGTTGGCAGAATACCCCGCCCTTCGGGCGGGGATGAATGCCAAGCGCCAACTTCACGAGAATTCAAGGACAACAGCCCTTGAGATTTTCGGAAAGTCCAGCAGGACTTTACGAGCTATCTTCCAACTGGCAAGATTCAATCGCTATCAAGCGAAAACTGGATTTCCGAATGAGCCTTCATACCCTGCACATTGTGCAGGGTCTCTCGCATCAGCGAGAGAGGCTCTTCGGAAAATCTGATCTGGGCAAATACCCCAGGGTTTACCTAT